>JBCCSR010000304.1:0-6279 GCA_039199865.1 Bacteroidota bacterium | reverse complement strand
CGGCATCTCGGGTTAGCTTGATCGAATGCGTATTCAAGATATCGTATCCTGGAAAAATCCATTGGGCACTGATTCTCACAATGTCATCCAACAACATAATGTCGTGTTGGTCCGGATTGTCGGAAGGCAACTGAATGAACCTTGGTAAGTGGTCGGATGGGATCTTTAGAATGGCGTAACGGCGTTTTTTGGCATCTCCACCATCGACGGGTTTTTCCTGCAGCAACAATGCCAAGTACAAAGCGGCATTATTGAGAAAGGGACGGATTTTCTTCTTGACCAAAAGTACGGGTTGTACGAAAGGCAAAAGATTGTCTTGGAAGTAGTCTTCAATAAAATGTTGTTGGGCTTCATTGAGGTCAGAACTTCGCATCAGATGAATGCCCTGCGCCCGGAGTTGAGGGATGATTTGCTTTTTAAAAATTTCTTCGTATTCCACCTGTTGTCGATTGACAATTTTGCGAATGCGCTTGAGAATTTGTTCGGGCTCAAAATCGAGCTGCCGTTTGGTCTTTTTTACCACCCTGACCAAGTTGCGAATTCCCGCTACTCGTACGCGAAAAAATTCGTCGAGATTGGAAGAGTAGATCGCGAGGAATTTAATTTTTTCGTAAAGGGGAACGGAGGGATCCTTGGCTTCTTGTAGTACGCGATAATTAAAAGACAGCCAACTTACATCTCGATGAATGTAGGGATAAGTTCTTTTTTCTTCTTCTTTCATTTTGGTTGCTTCATTTGCTTTTTGGGGAGAAATAGAATGGATTTAAACGGCGGCAAATTGAATGGCTTCTTCCCCCCATTCCGGAGCTTGCTGAATAGCGGGAACGAGTTGCTTAATATCATGGATGACGGTCCAGATATCGCGGTGTTCGGGGCGCATAAATTTTTCCTCGATGCTTTTTTCAAGCAGGGCAAGTAGCGGATCATAAAAGCCTTGGTAGTTGACGATGATAATGGGGCGAGTGAATTTTCCCAATCGCTTGAGGCTAATGGCTTCTATCAGTTCCTCGAAAGTACCGCATCCTCCCGGCAGTGCGACTACCGCGTCTACTTCCAAAAGTTGTTTTTTGCGCTCAGCCATATCTTTTACCACAATGAGTTCGTCAATACCTTTGTGATCCCATTCCACAATTTTCATAAAGTGAGGAATGATACCGATGATCTTACCCTGGTGTTGGAGTACGGAGTCGGCCAAATGACCCATCAGACCTTTCGCTCCACCACCGTAAACGACAGTGATTTTTGCTTCGGTTAAAATGCGGCCTGTCTCGGATGCCAAATCGAAGTAGTGTTGGTCCGCTTTGTCACTGGAAGCACAATAAACAGAAACTTTTTGGATCACTGGGTCTTTCATTTAGGAGGATTTATTTCTGGGTCCAAAGGACTGATTGTTTGGTCTTTTAAAACGACTTTACTCTTAGAATAAAGTCATTTGCTGTTGTTGTTCTTTGAAGGGAAGTTGTGGACCACGCGTTGGAATGGAGCACTTCTTCTGGAATTGTTGGGCCAAATATAAGGCTATTTCCGGAGCCAGAAGATTATCCGGTTCGTGAGGAAAAAAATAAATTTCATTGAGTCCCGCCGCAAACCATTCGACCAGTCGATCCACCCAAGCATCAATCCGCTGATAATCGCTGGGATGCAAACCATTGCCGACAAAGCGAATCATGGCGCGGCCATTGGTTAAACGCTGATGAAGGACATCTCTACGACCCGCAACATCGGTAATAACGGCGGTACAATTTTCTGCCTCCAATAGGGCAAACAAGGCCTCGGAATGTGCGGGATCATTGAACCAGGACTCATGACGGAGCTCCACTGCCAGAGGAATGTGCTTGGGAAAATGACTCAAAAAATGGGCGAGTCGATCCAAACGGCTAAAATCAAAATAGGGCGGCATTTGTACGAAGGAACAACCCAGCTGCTCCTCTAGCCCTTGGATGGCTTCGCAAAATTGGAGTAATCGGCCACTATTGATTCCCAGATCATTACGGTGACTAATGGCTTGCAATATCTTTGGGCAATAACGAAAGTCTTTGGGCACCTCCGTTTTCCACTTTTCAATGGTTTTTTGGTCTGGAATTCGATAATGGGTGGTGTTCAGTTCGATGGTATTGAACTGTTGGCCATAATACTTGAGAAAATCTTTGTTTTTTGCTCCCTTGGGATAGGCATTGCCGATCCATTCTTTCATGCCCCAGCCAGTGCATCCGATGTAGAGTTGCGGATTTGTTTTTTCCGTTTTTTGCAATACTCGTTGATTCCGCTCAGGATTCGCGGGAAGACTAAAATCAACCCCTTCTATTGTGTTAAGTTTGCCAAATTTCATATCTGTGTTTAGAACCAATTAAAAAAATAGGAGCCCACTTTTTGGAGGAATCCGAGTAGAAACTTACGAATCCACAAGTCGGATTCGGATTGGAAAAGAGGACTTATTATTCAGACACTTTTTAATTGCGAGAAATATACGAATTCTTGCATTTTTAGTGGTAGCTTCTTCCTATTTTTGTGACCTTTATAATCAGATAAATCAACGATTATTTATGAATTATTTTATGACAGGTATCGGAACTGAGGTAGGGAAAACAGTGGTTTCTGCCATCTTGGTAGAGGCCTTAAAAGCCGATTATTGGAAACCAGTACAGTGTGGAGATCTCGATTTTAGTGATTCTATGAAAATTGGAGATTGGGTGACTCACTCCGCTACGATCCATCCAGAGCGATATCGTTTAAAATTACCTATGTCTCCCCACGCTGCTGCCGAACAGGAGCAAGTTCAAATACAACTTAGCGATTTTCAATTGCCCCAGACAAAAGGGCCTCTCATCGTTGAGGGAGCCGGAGGCTTGATGGTCCCTTTAAACGATCAGGATTTAATGTTGGATTTGATCGCTCACTTAAAAATCCCGGCCATTGTAGTGTCTCGTCATTATTTGGGAAGTATCAATCATACCTTGCTCAGCATTAAGGTTTTGCAACAAGCCGGTATTCCCATTGAAGGCATCATTTTCTCGGGAGAAGCGCATCCTACTACCGAATCGATCATCATCAAACACGTAGGACCTGAGTTGATTTTGGGTAGAATTAATGATTTGGCGACCATCAATTCTGATTCTATCTCTGAGGCCGCTGGACAACTACAAGCGGAGCATTCGTTTTTTCAATTGACAAGTAAAGTTTAATGACACTATTAGAAAAAGATCGAAAGTACATTTGGCATCCCTACACTCAAGAGAAAACAGCAGCAGCGCCGCTTCCCATTGTCAAAGGGGAGGGGGCGCTGTTGGTCGATGATCAAGAGCGCGTCTTTATCGATGCCGTTTCCTCATGGTGGGTCAATATTCACGGGCATGCCCATCCTTACATTGCCCAAAAAATATTTGAACAGCTCAATTGCTTAGAGCACGTCATTTTTGCGGGGTTCACTCATGAACCAGCGGTGACCTTGGCCGAACGTTTATTGGCCATTCTACCCAGTCAACAAGCCCGGATTTTTTACTCCGATAATGGGTCCACTGCCGTAGAAATAGGAATCAAAATGGCCCTCCAGTTTTTTCATAACCAAGGCATTGATCGCCACAAGATTATTACCCTGGAAGGAGCTTTTCATGGAGAGACTTTTGGAGCCATGTCTGCCAGTGGAGAGCTTTCGCTCAATAATGCTTTTCATCGGCATCTGTTTGAGGTACAGCGAATTCCGGTACCCTTTGCGGGAAATGAGGCGGCAGCTTGTACTGCCTTGCAGCAAATCTTGGCGCAAGGAGATGTTGCGGCCTTTGTTTTTGAACCTCTAATCCAGGGCGCCGGAGGAATGAGAATGTACGCTCCCGAGGCGCTGAGCGAACTCATTCGACTTTGTCGATCTGCTGGCGTCTTGTGCATTGCGGATGAGGTGATGACTGGTTTTGGTCGAACGGGCAAACACTTTGCCTCCCACCACCTGAGTGAGCAACCAGATATTATGTGTATGTCCAAAGGCCTGACTGGAGGAACCCTACCACTTGCGGTAACGAGCTGTACGCAAAAAATCTACGATGCATTCCTTTCAGATGATCGTTACAAAACCTTTTTTCACGGACATTCCTATACGGCCAATCCCGTAGGATGTGCTGCTGCTTTGGCTAGTATGGACTTGCTACTGGCGGAGGAATGCCAGCAGCGCATTGCATCCATTACCCAGCAACACCTTCAATTCGGGCAACAATTGAGGGGACACGAGCGCTTGAAAGACGTTCGTTGCCTGGGTACCATCATCGCTTTTGAATTTGCGAGTACTGGGGATACCGGGTACTTTAATGAGATCCGAGATCAATTGTATTATTATTTTCTGGAAAGGGGAGTACTGCTGCGTCCATTGGGTAACGTTATTTACATCATGCCCCCATATTGTATTACAGACGAACAATTGCAAAAAATTTATGCGCTAATACTACAAGCCTTAGCACATTTTTGAATACATTTGATCATTAGTTGCAGGCAACAGTATTGAATAGAAAAATCATTAATCGAGAAGAAATATGGAAGACACCCCCCGTAAATGGACGCTAAATGAATTGGTCAGATTGTATAAAAGTCCTTTGTTGGAGTTGGTATATCGAGCGGCAGGAGTACATCGCAAACATCACGATCCTCGCAAAGTGCAGGTCAGCACTTTGTTGTCCATCAAGACTGGAGGATGTCCTGAAGACTGCGCTTATTGTCCACAAGCTGCCCGCTACCATACCAATATTGAGACCAATGATTTGATGTCCGTAGAAGAGGTGAAAAAAGCAGCCATTAATGCTCAAGCCCATGGCTCCTCTCGCTTGTGTATGGGAGCGGCTTGGCGCAATGTTCGAGATGGCGATGATTTTGACCATGTCCTCAAACTGGTGCAGACGGTCAATGGAATGAACATGGAAGTCTGTTGTACCTTGGGAATGCTCTCGGAAAGTCAGGCCAAGAAACTGGCTCAAGCGGGCTTGTATGCCTACAACCACAATTTGGATTCTTCCGATGAGTTTTACAAGGAAATCATCTCAACCCGTGGATACGATGATCGACTGCAAACCCTTGAAAATGCACGTAAAGCAAAGTTGACTTTATGTTCTGGTGGAATCATTGGAATGGGAGAAAAAGTGGAAGATCGATGTAAGATGTTATTGACCTTATTCAACATGAATCCTGTACCCGAATCCGTACCGATCAATGCGCTGGTTGCAGTAGAAGGTACGCCCATGGAAGATCAAGAACCGGTTCCCATCTGGGATATGATTCGTATGGTGGCCACTACTCGAATCGTTTTGCCTCAGTCAACGGTCCGACTGTCTGCGGGGAGAACAGAAATGACCCGAGAAGGACAGGCCCTTTGTTTCCTCGCCGGAGCGGGATCTATTTTTTCGGGTAATAAGTTGTTGACTACCCCCAATCCATGCAAGAATGAAGACATGGAAATGTTTGAGCAATTGGGACTAATTCCACAAGAGGCTTTTGCCAAAGGACGCAATGCTCCGGTAGAAGAAGAGGAAATCGTCAAACAAAGTGATGAAAGAGTCAAATGGTCTCGCCCGGCACATCGGATCGAGAAAAATATTGCCTACACTGAAGCAGGAAAAGCGAAGCGTAGGGCAGAACGTGCTAAAAAGGATTGATGCTTGGACTGTTCTTTGTAGCTTAGAAAAGAAGCCACCTTTTACCCTTTTCCGTTAAAAAGGTAAATTCAAAATAGAAACACTATGCGTATGAAGCTCTTATTGAAAGCCAGCGTGGCTTTGTCAATTTTAGCGTTGCTGCTCTTCTCATTCGTTTGCCTGTGTAATTTATGGTTGATTCGTTCTACCGAGCAATGGGTATATGAAGACTTGGATCAGGTTCCAGTTAATGAGGTCGCCTTGGTTTTGGGAGCCAACCCATTGATCAGAGGAAAGTGGAAAAATCCCTATTTTCACAATCGAATCGACGCTGCTTATCAACTCTATCGCTCCGGAAAAGCCAAGCACTTTATTTTAAGTGGCGATAATCACAAGCATGCTTACAACGAACCCGAAGAGATGAAAAAGGCGCTCATGGCAAAGGGCGTTCCCGCATCTGCAATCACGCTCGACTTTGCGGGGTTTCGGACCTTAGATTCTGTCATTCGGGCCAATACAATATTTCAACAGCATCGGTTTACCATTTTATCCCAAGAGTTCCATAACTATCGGGCATTATTTATCGCCCGTAAAAACGGGATTGATGCTGTGGCGTACAACGCAGCGCCCGTCAATTCATTGAGCAAGAAAACCATTTATAGAGAATATT
>JBCCSR010000303.1:0-6296 GCA_039199865.1 Bacteroidota bacterium | reverse complement strand
GAAGTTATCGTGAATACCAATCGCTCCCTCTGCTTTACCCAATTCATTGGTGAGAATAGCGATCAATTTGGCTTCAATTTCATTGCGTGGAGCAACGTATTCCGTACCCGTTGACAAACTATTTCCTTCCGGGTTGGGCAAAGCCTGCCGATCAATTTTCCCACTGCTGTTCATGGGCATTTCCGTCAACTGAACATAGAAAGCAGGAACCATGTAATGGGGCAAATGCTCCGATAAATATTGCCTTAATTGCGAAGTATTCAGCTCAGCCTGTGAGGTAAGATAAGCCACCAACTCCTTGGTTCCCTTCCAATCCTTAGCCAATACCAGCACCTCATCAACCGCTTCCATACGCTGTAATTGATAGACGATCTCGCCCAATTCAATTCGATGTCCTCTGATCTTAACCTGATCATCTTTTCGACCGTAAAACTGTAAGGTACCATCTGGCAACCAAGCTCCTACATCTCCCGTCTTGTACATGCGCTGGTTGGAATCGAAGGGATGGGGAACGAACTTTTGCTCGGTAAGCAAGGGGCGATTCCAATAACCTCGAGCCACTCCATCGCCAGCAATTGCAATTTCACCAATCAAGCCTTGAGCTTGCAATTGGTTGGCCTCATTTAAAATGTAGATGGCTTCATTGTCCAGTGGAGTCCCGATTGATAGCTGTTGGCTTGAATTCAAATCCAAAGCAGTACTCCAAATAGTGGTTTCGGTTGGACCGTAAACATTGATTGCATTTAAGTCCGGCCAGTTCGATAACTCTTGGTAAATACTTTCGGGAAAGGCTTCTCCTCCAACCAGTAAATGCCGCCAAGTGGGTATGGCTTGGGCGAAGAGCTCGGACTTCAATTGCAACAAGCGAGAAGGCGTTAACTGGAGCCACTCCACTTTTTCGGCAATGACTTTTTGAACGAAGCGTTTGGGTTCAAATTCCTCCTCACCAAAAAGTACCAAACGTTTCCCAAAGCAAAGCGCACCAAAAATTTCCAAGACGGAGATGTCAAAAGTGATATTGGTCGTCGCCGCAATAATGGTGGTCTTTTCGTAATTCAAACGTTGAGCAATGGTTGAGAGGAAGGCAACGACATTGCGATGTTCCAGCATGACGCCTTTGGGTTTCCCAGTCGATCCCGAGGTGTAAATGACGTACATTAAATGTTCGGGGCGGACCTGATTGATCAACTGGCTCGACGGATAACTTTCCGCTGCTTTTTTAAATGCTGCAAAAGCCAATGAATCGATGATGACTTTACAATTGGCATCTTGCTGAATGTAATTTTTCCTCGATTCAGGATAGGCTAAATCCAGGGGGACGTAAGCTGCTCCCGCTTTTAAAATGCCCAGCATAGTCACCAATAACCATTCATCTCTGGGCAAAAGAATACCCACTAAATCCTCTGTTTGAACTTGATGCTGCTCAATCAGATGATGGGCCAAACGATTCGACCACTCCTCTACTGCTCGATAAGTCAACTGCCGATCAGCACAGACAATAGCAGCTTCATCCGCTTTTGCAATCGCTTGCTCCGAAAATAAATCGACAATGGTTTTGTCCTTTGGATAATCAACTTTGGGGCCTTCAGACCATTGCCGCAAGTGTCTTTTTTCCTGCTCTAACAAAAAGTTGATACTTTCAATCCTTTGATCCGGTTGTGCCAAAATCGACGAGACCAGTTGAAGAAAATGCCGCATTAGCCCTCTTACCATCGCTCCTTCGTAAACTTCGATATTGTAATCTACTTTGAAGGAAAATCCCTTCCCCTCTGCCTCAAAAATAATTTCCAAATCAAATTTTGCGTGACTTGGTCCCTTACTTTGAATGCCCCCCTCTTGAAGGCCTTCCCGATGTTCTTCCCCTTCTTGTTCGCGCATGTTTTGTAAAACGAGCATTACATCAAATAAAGCACTTCGACTGGTATCTCTTTTCAAATCCAAATCCTCTAGCAAATGATCAAAGGGATACATTTGATGGGCAAAAACCTCCAGGGTATTTGCTTTGACCTGCTGATAAAAATCTAAAAAGGACGATGTAGGATCAATTGGATTTCTTAGCACTAGCGTATTGACGTAAAAGCCAATTTGATTTTCCAAATCCGCATGATCTCTGCCCGCCACTGGAGAACCAATCAGGAGATCTTTTTGGGCGGTATAACGATGTAACAAGACTTTCCAGATGGCCAATAAACTGATGAAAAGACTTCCACCGTTTTGCTGACCAAAATGTTGCAATCGCTCTGTCCATTCGGCAGACAGATAAGTAACGAGTGTTTCTCCACGGTAAGCCTTCACCTTGGGTCGTTTCAATTGGCTGGGTAAATCCAAGACTGGCAACTCCCCAGACAATTGATTGAGCCAAAAATTTCGATCCTGTTCGCATTGCTTGGTCTGTAAATAGTTTTGCTGCCAAACCGCGTAATCTTTGTATTGGATTCGCAGTGGAACAATTGGTACTTCCTCTCCTTTTACGTAAGCCTCATAATGCGTCAAAACATCATTCGCCAGTACGCCCATCGACCAGCCATCGCTGATGATGTGGTGCATGTTGTAATAAAAAACGTAATCGCGGTCCGTCACTCGCAATAGGGCTGCACGCAACAAAGGGGCGTTCCGTAAGTCAAAGTTTTTTTGATTGTCCTGCCTCCAATAGGCTTGTAACCTAGCGTTTTGATCCTCTACTGCTCTAAAATCTTGTTCCTCCAAAACTAAGGTCAATTCATCGGGGTCCAAAACCCATTGTCGAACTTCACCAGCTTCATTCCAATTGAATACCGTTCTCAATATTTCGTGGCGGCGCATCACTGCTTCAATGGCTTTTTTGAAATAATCGAGATCAAAGTCCCCGGATAAATCCAGTACATTGGGAAGATTATAGGCCAATGAGGCTTCCTCAAACTGACTCAATACCCACATTCGTTTTTGGGAAGAAGACAAAACATAACCCTCTTCAGAAGGAGGAATGGGCGCAATCTGCATCAAGTGCTCCTCGTCCGATTGCTGTTCACGCAAATAATTGATGATGCTAGATTTATTGGCTTTTATTTGTTGCAATAAATCCGTAGGCAGCTCAGCTTGATCGTATTTTAATTTTAGCCGACCTCCTTCCAGTGAAATATAGATATTTTGTTCGCGTAAAGTTTTGAGTAAATGTCTCATAATGCATTCTTTTTAGAGAACCAATTCATTGGCCATTTCCTTATCGGCTTGTAACCATTGTCGTTCGTCAATCAAGCCGGCCAAATCTGTAATGCTTGCGTTGGCAAACAAGTCGGCAATGGCACATTTAACACCAAAGGATTTACTGATCTTATTGATGAGCATCATTCCTTTCAAGGAATCTCCCCCCAATTCGAAAAAGTCATCTTCTACCCCAATGCCCTCCATACTAAACATGGATTCAAACAAGACCAGTAGTTCTCCCTCCGTTTCCGTGACCGGTGCTTTGAACGCAACTTTCATCGTCGTCCGGTCGATATTCACTTTTGGTTTTGGTCGCTCATTTTTTGCAGGATGGAGCAATTCGGGTTGATCAATGGGACGTTTTGAAACGATGAGTTGGGGAAGATCAGCAAATTGAAAAGCGTGTTCAAAAATGGTAACGAGTTCCCGCCCTTTAATCCATTTATCTCCTTTTTCGGAAATCCGATCTAAGTTGAGACAGCGCCAATGGTTAAAGGGCTCCTGCTTTGCGAGCAAGATTTCATCCATTAAGGCATTGGCCGCTGCGTAGCTTCCATAAGTTATGCCTCCTAGAAAAGAAGACAGGCTCGATAAAACAATCGCAAAGTCTAGCGTTCTATCTTTGAATATTTGTTGCAAACCCAACAATCCATTTACCAAAGGTGCAAAATGACTTTCAATCGCTTGATCCTCCACATGTGCTAACAAGGTGCCCATTCCCGCTCCGCTACCCCTGGCATCATGGATGATGCCGTCTATCGTCCCAAGATACGTTTCTGCTTTTCGAACGGCTTCCGACAAATGCGCTTTCTCCAATTGTTGGCAAGGAATACAATACAATTGCCCCCCTCCCCTTTTTAGGATCTCCCATCTTTGCTCCAATTGAATTTGCTGCTCTTTTTGAGTACGATCCAAAAGTTGTGGCCCTTGTTCAGACCATTGTGGGCCAATAAAGGCCAACTGCGCCCGGTAATTTTTTAATAAATATTGGGCGAGGAAAAATGCAGTATCCCCGAAATCTCCGACAAACAAATATCGTCCGTTGGTCTGTAAGCAGCTAGGCTGGCTAGTATCCGGAAAAACGGGTGCATAAGTAGGGATCCACCTTTTTCCATTTCTAAAAGCGACCCGCATATTGCTGGCATCCCTTGCTAATTCTGTTAGAATGGATTGTATCAATCGAGTATGGGGTTGATTGACATCAAGATCAATACTGGAAGTGAAAAGCAGGGGATTCTCTTGCGACAACACCTTCAACAACACATTTTCAAATTCCCTCAAATCATTATTTTGCTCGTTGCCAATGACGCTCGCCATTTGGTGATGGAAGAGCACGAATTTCTTTTTTGTCGTTCCTTCCCAAAGCTGAAAACCTTCAAGTATACTGCGTATGCAGTTGAAATGGAGTAGGAAAGTCCGATAAGTTTCTGGCTCAGATGTTTGTTGCGCTTCAAGTCCCCAGGCATATAAAAATTGTTGCGGATCAAAATCCCTCTGGGTCAGGGTGGCAGCCAATTGTTGAAAATGAGTCAAATCCTGAGGATCGATCTGAATTTGTTCATTGGTCAATTCTTCAAATGTAACTCCCATTTTCACTTCTATGACATGCTTCCCTTCGTCGATCAGCGCCTGCCTAACTTTCCTACAAAAAACACCTCCATCGGAGAAGAACAAACAATTTTTGGTCTCTATTTTTCCTGTGGCTTTTTGCGTCAAAAAATGCTCTTGCTTCCAAAGCGGTAAGTAGAAACACTCCTCCATTTCTTTTTTGCCCGGAGCGGCCTGTCCTGCCAACTTGAGGTGATCATCCACCGATACTTTAGTGGGCAATTCGTAAGCATCAAAAACATAGGTGGGCAAGTTCATTTTCTGGGGTACTTGATCTTGATAAAAAGTACTCCAATCGATATCGAGTCCATGCGTCCAAAGCTGTCCCAGAAACTTGGCCCAATGTGCCCCGTCCGCGAGCAATTCTTTGGGATGGCGAAGGGAGTAACACGCAGCATTGTTTTTACTCAAATCCTGGCTTTGTTTGTAGAAAGTCGTTAGGGTCTTACCGGGTCCCACCTCAATAAATAACGTATGGTTTTGCTCAATCAAAAATTGCATGCCTTTGGCAAATTGGACGGGCTGTACGACGTGTTGGGCCCAATATTCAGGGGAAGTCGCTTCCTCCGGTTGAATCCACTCGCCAGTGACATTGGAGACAAAGGGCAAGTTGGGACTAGACAATTCAATGGTGTTTAAAAAATTGTTGAAGGCGTCGAGCATTCCGTTCATCAAGTCTGAATGAAAAGCATGCGAAGTTTTGAGTAGTCGACAAGTGATCTCCGCTTTTTCCAAGCGACTTTTTACTGCTCGAACCGCTTTATCGCTACCCGACAAGACAAAAGAATCGGGAGAATTCACTGCTGCCAGTGCCAAGCCCGCAATCAACTGTTGATCCATTTGAGCATAATTTCCTCCAACGCTCAACATACTACCTCCTTCCATGCTGGCCATCAGCGAAGCTCTTTTACCGATCAATCGAAGGCCATCTTCAAAGCTAAATACACCACTCAAACAAGCGGCCACATACTCTCCCAAACTGTGTCCAATCAGGTAGTTGGGACGCAGTCCCAAATCCATTAAAAAGCGAGCCAAAGCATACTCTAGCAAAAAAAGAATGGGTTGGGTATGCTGGGTTTCATGGATCAAATTGCTGGTTTCCGCTAACCAAATCTTTCGATAATCAAGGCCTTGGTCTTTTTGTAGAAAAGCAAAACCTTGATCCATGATTTGGCGAAAAGTCTGATGTTCCTCATACAGCCCTTTGCCCATTTTGACGTACTGGCTCCCCTGCCCGGAAAACATAAAAGCAATGCGCTCCTTCTCTGCTCGTCGATTCATTTTTGGGGATTGTTGCTTAAGCTGTTCCAACAAATCGGTAACTCTGTTGGCGATCAAATATTTACCGTGGGCAAATGTCGTTCTACCCGCTTGCAAGGTGTAAGCGATCCGAGCAAGGTCTTCCTCTTGATTGCTTTCCAAAAAAGCCAGCAATTGTTGCTCATACTGCTCTAAAGATTTTTCACTCTTGGCAGAATAGCGAATGAGATGGTACTGAGGATGAG
>JBCCSR010000302.1:0-6298 GCA_039199865.1 Bacteroidota bacterium | reverse complement strand
CCACTGGCATCCGTATAAGTATAAGTTGCGTTGAAGTTACCATCTCCTAAGGCAGATGGGGTAAAAGAACCATCAGTAGCAACATCTCCCGTCCAAGTACCACCTGCTGGTGAGGCCGTCAATTGTTGATTGCCATTGTCGTCGGCACACAAGTCACCTACGGCATCAATAACGATAGTAGGAATGGCTTCAATGACGAAGTTGACTTGATCCGTATTGACACATTGTGTCGTTGGATCCATGAAAGTGTAGGTAGCGGTAAAGTTACCATTGCCCAATGAAGAGGGCGTGAAAGAACCGTTAGTAGCAACATCTCCCGTCCAAGTACCACCAGTTGGTGAGGCGATCAAACTTTGATTGGAATTGTCACTTGCACAATAACTTCCGGGCGCATTGATGTTGACCGTAGGCAATGCCTCAACATCGAAATTGACTTGAGCAGTATTGACACATTGTGTATTTGGATCGGTGTAAGTATAGGTAGCGGTGTAAGCGCCTGCACCTAATGCGGAAGGGGTAAAAGAACCATTTGCTGCGACATCCCCGGTCCAAGTACCACCAAATGGCGAACCAGAAAGCGATTGGCTGGCATTATTGTCAATACAGAAACTACCTGGATCAGTTGCACTTACGCTTGGTAAAGCGTTTACTGAGAAATTGATTTGTCCAGAGTTGGTACAAATACCACTTGGATCTGTATACGTATAGGTTGCAGTGAAACTACCATCTCCCAAGGCAGACGGTGTGAAGGAACCATTTGCCGCGACATCCCCCGTCCAAGTACCTCCTGGAGGGTTTGCCGCTAATGTTTGAGATGCATTGTCATCAATACAAAGCTCCCCGGGATCGGTAATGGCAATGCTTGGGGTACTTTCAACGGCAAAAGTAACCTGATCGGAGCTGGTACATTGCGTTGTTGGGTCAGTGTAAGTATAAGTTGCCGTATAACCTGTTCCTGCGCCCAAGCTGGAAGGCGTAAAGGAACCGTTTGCCGCAACATCTCCTGACCAAGCACCACCCGCTGGATTTGCTGCGAGTGTTTGTAGGGTATTGTCCGCTTCACAAAAACCACCCACTGCATCGATGCTTACCGTTGGAAGTGCAGAAACATTAAAGTTGATCTGATCGGTCGTAACGCAATTTGCAATTGGATCGGTAAAAGTATAAGTGGCAGTGTAGTTTCCTGCGCCTAAACCCGAAGGAGTGAAGGAACCATTAGGAGCGACATCCCCCGTCCAAGTACCACCCGCAGGAGTGACGGCTAGGGTTTGCAAGCCATTATTATCGGTACAAAGGTTTCCAGGATCCGTAATATTGATCGTTGCGGGAGCTACGACCGTAACATCTTGTGTGGCAACATCGGCACATTGATTCGGATCGGGAGTAAACGTCAAAGTGATATCACCACTGAGTCCGGTAGGATCGAATTGACCCCCAGAAACACCAGTTCCAGACCAAGCTCCAGTGATGGTACTTTGCGTTGGGTCCAAAGCGACGGGGGCATCGGAAGCACAAAGTGGACCTACCGGAGCTAGATTGGGAGGTAGGCTTGGTGCAATTGAAACGGCAATAAAAGCGACATTGGTCGAAGGACACATTGTTCCATTGCCATAATCAGCAGTAACTACTACGGAATACAATCCACTTTCCGTAATATCTGTTGGATTTTGTGCCGTCGAGCTGTAGCCACCAGGGCCTGACCAAGCGTATGAAACGGAATTCGGGAAGTTAGAAAGGACACTGAAATCAGCATTTAATTGAGTGGGTTCTCCTTGACAATAATTGACGCTGACCAATCCTAAGGTGCCATTGGCCCCAATCAGAGCGGTAGGAATTTCAGGAACGTCGATGATTTCAAATACTTGAGTAGAAACACAACCATCGATAGTGATTTCTAGAGTGTACAAACCACTTTCCGTTGCGTCAATTGGATTTTGTTCAAAAGATTCGTACCCCAATGGTCCCGTCCAGTAAAAAGATTGGACATTTCCAGAGTTTCCAGTAGTAAAGGTCGTTCCAAACAACTCGATCACCAGAGGTTGATCAGGGCAGTTGGTCACGTAGTTGATCATTGCATCTGGAACGGGTTTGATGTCTACGTTGACACACTCTGGAAGGGATTGACAAGGCAAGCCATTTCCATTATCTACCGTTACTTCCAGACAATATTGATAAGCGAGACCAACCGCAAGACTTCCTGCGGGAATGGTTGGGTTTTGTTCGAAAGATTCATAACCAAATGGCCCCGTCCAACGGTATTGTAAGACATTACCTGGGGTGGCACTAGATCCGAACAATAAAATATCTTCATCCGCACAAGTAGAAAAGTTGGCTGCTGAAGGTGCTGCCAGTGGTGCAGGTGTTTGATTGACATTGATCACTTCTGTTGTCGTACAGAAGTTAGCATCGGTAACGGTAACCGTGTAAGCTCCCGGTGTTGTCACATCTACATTTTGGCCAAAGTAAAATCCTCCATTGCTATCTGACCACTGGTAGGACAAACCACCAGCACCACCACTTCCGTTGGCAGATATGGTAATCATATCATTTTCACAAAATTCTGGGCTGAAAGGAGTGATGTTTACACTTGGACCGGGAGAGAGCAAAATACTACTTGGTACATTGCTTTGACAGCCATTGATATCAGTAATAGAAGTAATCGTAATCAATGTTGGAATAGTCGGGATCGTAGCCAAGGGGAAGGGTTGGCCCGTAGCAAGCACAATTGTATTGGGAATTCCTGCCTCCGTGTAGTTAATTGTATATGGAGCGGTTCCAGCATTGTAGTTGAGCGTCACTTGTGGTGGACCCGCTAATGGATCGAAACAAGTATTGGTAGAGGCAAAAGTCACACTTGGTGCAGGACTACCAGGATCAACAACTGCTAGAGGACCATTTACCCCACAAAAGGAGGTAGGATCGTTTTCCCTGACAGAATAAGTTCCAGGACACAAGCCTGAGAGGGTACTGACTCCGGTGGTTTGTGGTCCATCGACAAAAACTTCTACCCCATTTTGGAACCACACAAATGTTCTTGGACTTCCTGCTGTTGCCGTACTTGTGGCGGTAACGCTACCATCACAAGCTCCTTGACAACTTTCCGGTGTTACGACCACGATTGGTTCGGGATCATTACAGCAGACTGCCGTGTAATCCCCCATTGGAATGGCATCATCATCATTGCCACCAGTACAACCTGCCTGAACCCAATCTCCACTTTCGTAATCTGAATAAACTAAAACGGAAACGGATAGGTCATCTCCACCTACATTGGGTGGACAATCTGCAACCGAAACTTGCCAACAGAATTGTAAGGGGACTGGAAGGAAGCCAGCATTTGAGCAAGCATCTCCCCAGTTGTCACCAGGATCGGCAGGACTGTTTCCTGGAGTAGATCCTTGTCCTGTATGTTCGAATGCCCAACCCGGACCAAAACTTGCCGTACCATTTCCAGCTGTTCCACCTGTCCAGCCTGGATACCATCCCCAAGCACCGCCAGCAGTTCCACAAGTATTGATGGCTCCTCCTGTTGGGTTACCCGCAGCATCAACTGGCGTTAAACTACCAAAGTCCCAACCTGGTCCTAGTTGAGGGACAACCCCATGAACCCAGTTGATTCCTTGACTGACGTCCCACTGAGAGAGCGTCCAACAGAAAATTACTTCATCTCCATCCGCATATTTACCGTTGTTTGAACCGGGGCTTTGATTGATAGAGAAGTTAGTGGCACAAGTTTCACAGTTATAGCTACTATTAAGTACTAGGGTGAAATCATTTTGATCACTAATGTCTCCACCGGAGACCTGGATGAAATATTGGACATTGGGGGTAACATCTAAGGTTCCATTACCAATAAAACAGCCTTCTGGTACTAGAGAATTACAACCACCAGAGTAGATGGCTCCTATTCCAGTGCCGAGACCAGTAATGGAAGCCTCAATTTGATTAGAAGTAGGGATAAATGAAAACCAAACATCCGCGGCAACTCCACCGGGAGGAATACAATCTGGATGAGTTGGATAGTTGGGCATTGGAAATGCACCAATATTAGTGAGATTGAAGGAATTGTTTCCTGTAGAAGTGGGAGGAGGACAAGGAGAACCCGGTACAAGTTGTCCTAGGCTACATGCATTCAAACAATCTTCGGGTAAAGCATTGGCTGTTATCGAAACGTTGATGGTTCCCTGATCACTTTCATCTCCACCAAACAATTGCAGATAATACACTTGTCCACCGATAATATTGGTAATCACTTCTGGAGTACCTCCTTCCGAGCAACCTACATTGGCCAATGAGCCACAAGCTCCGGTGTAAGCGATAAAATTGGTATTGGCCAATCCTGCGGCCTGGACCGTTAAAGAAGTGGCCCCAAATGGAGCGATAAATGACAACCATACATCGGAAGTGGCCGTTGTGGCTCCACAGGCTCCAGTTCCATTGTTGGGAGCACCGAGGTTACTCACGGAAAAATTGGAGGCCGTTGGAGCAGTGAAGGGACAGGCATTTCCGGGGATAATTGGGCCAATATCACAAGCCGTAGCACAACTTTCTGGGGTGTCATAACTTGTGATGGTCAAAGTGATGGGGCCAACATCCGAAAGATCACCACCAAATACTTCAATAAAGTAGGTATTACCAACTGTCATGTTTTGTTGGAGATGGGAAGTGGCTCCTCCTAGCGTTCCACAGAAAATGGCAGATAAATTATCGCAATCTACACCTTCATACAATATTAAATTGTTTTGAGCCAAACCATCCATCTCGAATTCGAGGGCGGGGGTGGGGGCGATAAAGGTGAACCAAACGTCGGCTGAGTTGACCGGTAAGGGGGCACAGGGTAGAGCGGGAAAGCCCTCAACTGCTCCGGTATTGTCAATACCAGTAAACGTAGTTGCAAAGATCGTACTGGGTAATGGGCAAGCCACACCTGGCGTAATGTCCAGGAACTGAGCACCAAGACAGTCCTCATTTAGTGGTTGACTTAGTAGATTTGAAGTTGTAAGTAGAAAAGCAAAAGTAGTAAGAATACAAACTTTTCGGAAAAGGGTTGTGTGCAAGTATACAAATACTTGTAAAATCCTCTCTCTCATGATGGATTAAGTTTTAGCTAAAAAAAATTGTAATGTAAGTTGTAATTAACGTGTAGGAGGACGTGTGCCAATAAAATTTTGACACGACTACCCACAAATATAGGTATAATCCTTTGGAAAAGCACGTTTTTTCACAATAGTGTCCTCATTTTTTGCGTTCCAGAAGATTTTTTAATTGACTTCTTGATTGAAAGCGTTGTAAAATTCGTCATTTTCTTTCAAAATTTTATTCTATTTAGTACGAAAAAACGCAATATTAAAAATTTTGTAGATACCTGTTGGTCCGTGTCGGGATAGTTTCCTAATTTAATGTCGAGCATGATGCCCCTTCCTATGCCAATTGATTGAGTACTCATTCATTTATTCACCTAAATTAATGACAAAATGAATCCCTTTTCCTTTCGTTCCTTTTGCAAAATATATTTCCTGCTGATCCTTCCGACTTTATTCTGGGTGGCCTGTTCGGTGAATCCAGTTACTGGAAAGAGAGAGTTGATGTTAATGTCTGAAAAACAAGAGATTGCAATGGGGGTTGACTATGATCCAACTGTCGTTGCCAGCTTTGGTTTGTATCAGGATAATGCCCTACAAAAGTTCATCGATGATCGGGGACAAAAAATGGCTAGGATTTCACATCGCCCACATCTGAACTACGAATTTAAAATTTTGGATTCGCCCGTAGTTAATGCCTTTGCCGTCCCCGGAGGCTTTGTCTACTTTACTCGTGGAATCATGGCACATTTTAACAATGAGGCTGAATTCGTGGGGGTTTTGGGACACGAAATAGGGCACATTACCGCTCGGCATTCCGCCAGGCAACAAAGTAAATCGATGTTGGCACAAGTGGGCTTCGTTGTCGGTGTTGTGGCTTCCAAGGATTTTCGACAATTTGCCAATGAAGCGCAGCAGGCTATGGGCTTGCTCTTTCTGAAGTTTGGTAGAGACAATGAAAGCGAATCTGATCGACTAGGTGTTGAATACTCCACAAAAATCGGTTATGATGCACGTGAAATGGCCAATTTCTTTAACACCTTAAAGCGTATGCGGGGGGATGACAGTCAGCAAATTCCAACCTTTTTGTCGACCCATCCCGATCCCGCGGATCGTTATTTAAAAGTAGGGCAAGAGGCTGATAAGTGGCAGGCTGGTAAGGCCAAGGACAAATTCAAGATTGAGCGCAATGCCTACCTCAGAATGATTGATGGTCT
>JBCCSR010000301.1:0-6320 GCA_039199865.1 Bacteroidota bacterium | reverse complement strand
ACTGCCTGCGTCATACTCAATGCAACAGCGACAATTGGTTCAGGTAATCTCAATTATCTATGGAATGGGCCCAATGGATATTCCAGTAATCTACTCAATCCACAGGTTTGCCAGCCGGGGAATTATTCCCTAGTCGTCACTTCGCAAAATGGTTGTACCGTTTCTGACAATGTTGATGTCAGTCAAACCATGGCCATCCCTCCTACCCAAATCAATCAAAGCATTTGTCTAGGAGATTGTTTCTCCATCGGCAATCAAACTTTTTGTGAGCAGGGAAATTACGATATCCTGCTTAGTTCTGTGTAGGGTTGTGATTCCCTCGTTCAGTTAGATCTTGATGTGCTAGCAACCAATATTAGCTTTGCCAGTACTAGTACGCTCACTTGTAATAACAACGTCGTTACAATTGATGCTTCTGCTTCCACTAGTGGCAGTAATATCACCTATCAATGGTCTGGAAATGGAATTATTGGAAATGCTAATGGACCAGTCGTTCAGGTCAATCAAGGAGGTATTTTTACCTTGACCTTAAGCAATGGCAATTGTTCCAATGCCCAAAGTATCGAAGTGTTACAAAATTTTGAAACACCAGTTGTTGATGCGGGAGGCAACGTACAAATTGATTGTAATACTGCCTGCGTCATACTCAATGCAACAGCGACAATTGGTTCAGGTAATCTCAATTATCTATGGAATGGGCCCAATGGATATTCCAGTAATCTACTCAATCCACAGGTTTGCCAGCCGGGTAATTATTCCCTAGTCGTCACTTCCCAAAATGGTTGTACTGCTACTGACGCGCTATTGGTAGAGGAACAATTTGTTCAACTCTCTACTAGCCTCAATCAAAATATCTGTGCAGGCGACTGCTTTACTCTCGGAGCTGAAACCTTCTGTCAAAGTGGGAACTACGAAATTAACTTAAGCTCCGTAAATGGTTGTGATTCGCTCATTCAATTGGAATTGGCAATCCTCGATACAGATATCCAAATTCAATCTCCCCAAATGTTTACCTGCAATAACAACAGCGTTGAACTAAACGCCAATGCTACCGTTGCTGGACCGGGGATCAACTATTTATGGTCTAGCCTAGATGGCCAAATTTCGGGAAATCCCAATGATTTGGTAGTAGAAGCATTGAGCCCAGGTACCTATTTATTTGAGCTCGACAATAATGGATGTCAAAGTCAACAAAGCATTCAAGTTTTTGAGGAAACGGATACGCTTTGGGTTTCGGCTGGAGCCGATCAACAGGTGTATTGTCAGAACGAGAGTATTACACTCTTGCCAAGTCTGACGACCTTAAGTCCTCCCTTTGAAGTTCAATGGAATGGGCCAGATGGCTTCTCCTCTAACGAACTCAATCCACAGGTCAGCCAAGCTGGAATTTATCAACTTCTTTTGACCAACACCAGTAATGGTTGTACCGCAGAAGACGTGGTCAAAGTGGAGATCGAGGCAGCTATGGAAGTTGTGGTTCAAAGTCAGGCAGCATGTGAAGATCTCCCCAGCGGTAGTCTTTTGGTAGAGGAAGTTTTACATGGAACTCCTCCCTTCCAATTTGCTTTGGATGGCACGGATTTTCAGTCCGCACCTCTATTTGAAGGGGTCGGAATAGGCGATCATCTATTGAGGGTAATGGACAGTGAAGGCTGTTTGACCGAGACCATGGTCAGTATTGACGAAATCGAAGCGTTTAGTCTAGAGATGGACCCAACTTATTTTAGTTGTGGAGAAGAAGGTGCGATTATTCAACCAATGATTGAGGGGCAGACCAACTTGGACGAGCTTAACTATCTTTGGTCTGATGGAGCCACTGAGCGAATCCGCCAATTGTCCAGTACAGGACCGCATTGGGTAGAGGTTAGCAATACTTGTACGACTATTCGCCAAAATTTTGAAATTGTCAGTGAATTTCCTTCGATCAAAGATTTGGTTTATACGCCAAACGCTTTTTCCCCCAATGATGATGGCGCCAATGATTTGTACAAGATGGAAAGTGATTTGACTTTTCTCGCTTACCAGCTAAGCATTTACGATCGCTGGGGAAATCTCGTTTTCCAAACAGATAATATTGAGACTGGATGGGATGGTCGACTAAACGGTCGCCTCGCCCCGATCGGCGTTTATGCCTGGATTTTATATGGTCACGTGGAAAGCTGTAAAGGAATTAATGATTTTATGTGGAGCGGAGATCTGACTTTACTGCGCTAGATCTTTTCCCTTTGGAAATTTCACCATGTTTGCCACATGGTGAAATTTCTGAGGAAACGGCAACCAAAAAGGAACAAATCAATTTTCATAAAAATCAATTTGTTTATGCACTCTCTGATGTGAGCCGAAAGGCTAACTTACTATTCGACCCAACTTTGTGTTGGGTCGTTTTTTGTTTCCAGACTTATTCCGGTCTGAATTTGTCTTTTTTTATCAGAAAGTGTGGGGCGAAGAGGGAAGACCCTATTGCTCAGCAGCCATTTCCCCTTTTTCAACAAAGTCGAGGGAGACGGAGTTGATACAATAACGTAGGCCGGTGGGTTTGGGACCATCCTCAAAAACGTGGCCCAAGTGGCCGTCGCAGCGTGCACACAGCACTTCTACCCTATTCCAACCGTATTTGTTATCTACTTTTTCCGCAACGTGCCCTTCCGCAACTGGTTGCCAAAAGCTAGGCCATCCAGTTCCCGATTTGTACTTAGTCGTAGAAGCAAAGAGTGGCAGTTGACAGCCTCGACAAACATAAGTGCCTTCTGCCTTGTTGCCCAATAAATCTCCAGTAAAGGCCCGCTCAGTACCCGCTTTCCGCAATACATAATATTCTTTTTCATTCAGCTCTTTTTTCCACTCTGCCTCACTTTTTTCAATTTTAACGATCGGATCACCGACCGCAACGACGGGGATCGTCGTTTTGTCAGTAGCTTGGTGGGCGGCCTGTTGGGCCTGATTGCAAGCAGAAAAAAGAAAGAAAGCCAGGATCAATGCAAAACAATTTCGCAACATAATTGACTGATTTTAATGAAAGAAATCTAACTAACAACTATCCAAGAAAGTCAGCTTTATCGATTTCGTTTTCGGGGGGCCTGCCATTCTTCTCTCTCGGCAAATTCTACAATGCGTTTCATGAATCCCATGATAGACAGAAAAACCAAATAGCCGAAAATGAGTACTACATAAATCCACTTGTAAGGACCTACATCATGGATGGATGTGGCAGAAAACAAATAGGCCAATAAACCCGTCGCCAAGGCCAATCCCGCGAAAGCCAACATCGATCGTCCCCAATACTGGTTGATGTCCTTGCAAGAGAGACTAAAAACACTGTTGAACAAACCAAAAAACAGCATGAAGGAAGTGGCTGTAAGCCAATAAAATTCCTTGCTGATTTCCATGGCCCCTGTCATGCTCATAAATTTGGCCCCAAGCATAAAGACAAACACGATAACGAGAACAATCACTCCCTGCAATGCAGGCGTGTAAGCTTTTTCATAAAAGGATAAGGGTTGACGTTCATCTTTCATAGATAGTAAATCAAAAATTGGGAAAAATGTTTGGAAAATCCACAAAAAAAGAAATCTTGTCGGTCAGCGGCTAAAGCGGCCATTTTAGGCTTTGACAAGCTTACCGTATAAGTCGTAATCACTGGCCTCCGTGATCTTCACTTGAGCGAAATCTCCCAATCGAACGTAATTGTCCGTAGCGTTCACCAAGACTTCATTATCTACTTCCGGTGAATCCCCCTCGGTCCGACCAATAAAATAAGCTCCTTCTTTGCGATCAAATAGCACTTGTACGACTTGTCCTACTTTTGCCTCGTTTTTGTCCAAAGAGATCTGTTGCTGAATGGCCATCAATTGCTCTGCTCGACTGACTTTTAGAGCTGCTGGCACATCGTCTTCCAATTCAAAAGCTCGCGTTCCTTCTTCATGAGAATATTGAAAGACCCCCACCCGCTCAAATTGCATTTTCTCCACAAAAGTACACAGCTCCGAAAATTCATTTTCGGTCTCACCGGGAAAGCCCACCAAAAGCGTCGTTCGAATGCAGATATCGGGAACCATTTCCCTAGCCGTTTGAATCAAAGCCTCCGTTTCTGCCCGGGTGATTTGTCGCCTCATGCGCTTCAGTACCGTATCACTGGCATGTTGTAAAGGCATGTCTAAATAATTGCATATTTCTCTACGACGTGCCATGACCTCAAAGATTTCCGGGGGGAATTTGCTGGGATAGGCGTAGTGTAGGCGTATCCATTCGATCCCCTCTACATCGGCCAAAGTATCCAATAATTCGGGTAATGCACGCTTCTTGTAGATGTCCAAGCCATAATAAGTCAATTCTTGGGCGATCAACATCAATTCTTTGACCCCCATCCGGGCAAGATTCTTGGCCTCTTTGACCAAATCGTCGATAGAGCGAGAAATGTGTCTCCCACGCATTAGGGGGATCGCACAGAAGGAACAGGTTCGATTGCAACCTTCCGATATTTTCAAATAGGCAAAATGCTGCGGCGTAGTAGTGATGCGCTCTCCGATCAATTCATGCTGATAATTGGCATTGAGTCGGGCCAATAAACCGGGCAATTCTAAGGTGCCAAAATAAGCGTCTACCTCCGGAATTTCCTCCTCTAACTGGTCCTTATACCGCTGAGACAAACATCCCGTAACGTACAATTTCTCTAGCTCCCCTCTTTGTTTGACCGCAGCGTATTGCAGAATCGTATTGATGGATTCTTCCTTAGCCAAATCGATAAAACCACAAGTATTGACAATCACAATACTGGCATCTTCATCATTGCTATCATGAACAACATCATAGTCGTTTCCTCTTAGCTGCGTGATCAGATTCTCAGAGTCCACCAAGTTTTTCGAACAGCCCAGCGTAATTACATTGACTTTATTTTGTTTTAAGGTCTTTGTCTTCATATTGCGCAAAGATAAGCCTATTCCGCAACAGTAAAAAATATTACATTTGTAAGCTCGTTTAATAATAAGGCAACACAATCGTTATTCTCTTCACAAAAATCCAGATTCTTATCCTCTGTAAATTCAAAGCAACATGAAAAAAGTACTTCTTTTCGCTTGTCTATTCCATTTTAGCAGTCAAGCGCTCGCACAATTTGGAGCCAATTTTAGCTACAGAAGCATCAATGCCCCCGCTTGGGAGGATAATATTGATCGAATTAGCTCGACTAATGGCGAAATCCAAGTCCCCTTGGACAGAGGTTGGGGAGTTGGGATAGACTATTGGTTTCGACTGAAAAACAAACGCGTCGAATTTTTACCGGAGTTAAATTACAGTGCTTTCTCAAAAAATTGGTCCAACAGTGAAGGGGTGACGGGGAAACTCCAGTCTAGGTTTTTGAGTCTCTATTTCAATACCAATCTTTACATTTTTGACTTGGCAGGAGATTGTGATTGTCCTACTTTTTCAAAGGATGGAGACATCATGAAAAAAGGCTTTTTTATACAAATTTCTCCGGGCATCAGCTTCTTGCAAAATCAATATCAGGACCTGGTCGCTTCCAATACTCAAGATGACAATGCTCTGGTTCCTTCTATCGGTATCGGTGCAGGTTTAGACATTGGTTTATCCGATTTTCTCACCATCACCCCCATCGTGAGTTATCGCTATCATTTTGGCGCAGAATGGACCAATTTTCATACCTATTTTGGAGATCAGCCCTTGGTTGCAGCAGATAATACCACCAATATCGGCATGTTTAGTTTGGGCTTTAGATTGGGCATTCGGGCAGATGAATAAACGTCATTTTACTCCCCAAATTTAGTAAAAAGCCATCTTGAATAATGTGAACTCAAGATGGCTTTTTACGGTAATGAATTCAGTGTAAACGCATTAATTGACGGAGGCCAATTGTCCATTTTGGACTTTCACTTCACGAACTGGATAAGCGACTTTGATGCCGTGTTTGCCCAGTGCTGCTTTTACATTTTTGTACGCACCGAAGTAGACGTCCCAGTAATCTTCTGTAGTAGAATAAGGACGAACTGCTAGCAATATATTGTGTTCGTTGAATTTTTCGATCTCTACTACCGGAGCGGGATCCAACATTACTTTTGGCGTAGCTTTCAAAGCCTCCATAATAATTCCTTGCACTTTGTCGAAATCCTCCTCGTAAGGCATCGAGGCATTTAAGTCAACCCGTAAATATTCGTTGGTGGACAAGTTGGTCATAATTCCGCTGGTGGCGATGCCGTTGGGAACAATGATCTTTTTGTTGTCCAAAGAAGTCAAAACCGTATTAAAAACCTGAATTTCATCCACATATCCGAGTTGTCCCTGGAGGTCCACTAAATCTCCCACCTTGT
>JBCCSR010000300.1:0-6331 GCA_039199865.1 Bacteroidota bacterium | reverse complement strand
GTTCTTTTCGGGTAGCAGATCTGGGCAATAGCAGAAAAACAGCGCCCTCTTTCGTTATTCCCATCGTAAAAGAATTATTGGACAGTGATATTTTTCCCATTCTCATTGGAAAAGATATAGATGGTAGCCTTGCCCAATATCAGGCTTATCGATCCCGACGCTTTGTCAATCTAGCCATGGTTGACGAGCAAATTCGCTTGGATTTACCCACAAAAAAGAAAGCAAAGGACCTACTGCTCAACAAAATCCTCAAAAAGCGCAAACCAAGTCTTTTTCAATTCAGTCATTTGGCTTTTCAAATCCATTACACCTCGCCCAAGGTGGTTGATTTTTTGCACAAAAGGCTGTTTGACCCCATCCGATTGGGAAGCGTCAAACACCAAATAGAAAAGATGGAGCCCATCATTCGCGATGCCGATTTGTTTTGTTTTAACATCAGTGCGCTCAAAGCCGCAGAAGCACCAGCCCAGCAGCAACCCTCTCCCAGTGGACTCACCAGCGAAGAAGCCTGCCAACTCAGTCGATATGCAGGTTTGAGTGATAAATTGACCTCCGCTGGTTTCTTTGGTTTGGTCCCCGAAAAAGATCAAGATGGACGTAGTGCTCAAGTCTTTGCCCAACTCATCTGGTACTTAATCGATGGTTTTGCCCATCGGAAAAATGATTACCCCGTTTCCAGCGAAGGACTGGTCGAATACGTAGTTGAGTTCAAGCACTCCAATCACGAAATTCGTTTTTGGAAAAGTAAGAAAAGTGGTCGTTGGTGGATTCAGATTCCAATCAAAAAAGGCAAAAAGAAGAAGTCCAGTCATTATCTGTTCCCATGTACCTACGCGGATTATCAAATGGCTTGTCAGGAAGACCTTCCAGATCGCTTACTCAATGCCTACAAAAAGTTTTCTGGCTAAACAACAAAGGGAAGGAGATCGGCTAAAGCCAAAAGACGCAAATCAAAGTCATCGTTTTTACTCTGTTCTGCTTCTTCCGCTTTCCCTTCAATAAAAACCCTTTTCATCCCTAGTTGTTGGGCAAATTCCATGTCAGAAATCGAATCGCCAACCATGATGGAGCGTCGAAAATTGATTTCGGGAAAATCGGCTTTTGCTTGCCAGGCCATTCCCGTTTTAGGCTTGCGACAAGTGCTATGAGGCCCGGCCAAATCAGGACAATAATAAATGGCATCCAATCGGCTACCCTGCTCTTCAAGCCGAGTTTGTAAGCGAAAGTGAAGCTGTTCTACGTCAGCATCCGTCATTAATCCCTTACCAACACCTTGCTGGTTGGAAACCACAACAATACGCCCAAAATGAGGACGGAGGGCAATAATGCTTTCCAAACTCCCTTCGCAAAAGAGAAACTGTTCCCAGTTTCTGACATAATCTCCCGCAATGCGTTGATTGATGACTCCATCTCGATCGAGAAAGAGGGTCCACGAAGGATCAATGTCCCAAAGTGGTTGTGCCATTACTGAAAAATATTTTGTTCAACCAATTCACAAATGATATGCCCCAATAAAATATGTGCTTCCTGAATTCTGGGCGTATCGCTGCTAGGAACGTTCAACAAAAAATCGGAAAGCTGGCAGAGTTGACCTCCGGTAGCTCCCGTCATTCCAATGGTAATCAATTCTTGCTTCTTAGCCTGCTCAAAAGCTCTGACCACATTGGCCGAATTCCCCGAAGTCGAAATACCAAACAGGATATCGCCCTTGCGGCCCTTTCCACGGACCAATCGTGCAAAAATTTCATCAAAGGAATAATCATTGGCCGTAGCAGTCAGAAAGGACGTATTGACGTGCAATGCTTCCGCAAATAGGGGTTCGCGATCCAGATAAAAGCGACTCGAAAACTCTGTAGCCAGGTGTTGAGCATCCGCAGCACTACCGCCATTTCCACAAAAAAGTACCTTCTTATCGGCTTTAAAAGCAATGGTACACAAGTCGGCTACACGAGCAAGTACATCCAATAAGGGTTCATTGGCCAACATTTGTTGCTTGATCAGCAAGGAGGTTTTGATGATCTGCTTGATTCTAAGTTGCATATGTACTTTGTGTTTTCGCTACCATTTTGCGGTTGAAAGTGGTGAAGTCCAACCACCTTATACCAAACGTAAAAATAAGAGATTTCATTTCGATCCGAGCATTCCCCTCGACAATTTTGTCTGACTTTCTGGCGAACGCTATTTTCCTGATCTTCCCTGCTTTGGTCTAGTTTTTGATCGCAAACATGCGAAAAATATTTAATATTTGTAGAAGCTCAAGAGCCCGTGGAATTTTTATACCTTTGCCCCCTTAATACCCAATTACTCCTATGAAGCAGAAAATCGTATTGATCGGACCGACCTATCCCTACAGAGGAGGCAATTCCTTATTTATGTCCTATCTCTATGTTTCTCTCAAAGACCACTTTGAGGTAACTTTTATCAACTACTCTGTATTGTATCCGAGTTTATTGTTTCCTGGAACCACTCAATACGATAAAAGTGAGGAGCACTTCGAAAAAGTACCTAGTCTTCGATTGATCAATTCGATGAATCCCATTAGCTGGTACAAAACCGCTCAACACATCAATGGACTCAACCCGGATTTGGTCGTTTTCGACTGGTGGCAACCTTATTTTGGTCCTTGCCATCGTGGCATTTCAATGCTGCTCAAAAAGGAACTCAAACCAAAAATTTTGTTCATCACCGAAAATGTCATTTCCCACGAAGCGCGTTGGATTGATCAAATTCTGACCCAAATTGGTTTGAAGCATGCCGCCAAATTCTTGGCGCTTTCCAAACAAGTAGAAGTCCAAGTTCGTCCTTTTGCTGGCGATCGACGTGTTTTCCGGTCGGAGCTTCCCATTTTTGGTCACTACTCAAAAACGGAAAACCTGGATACCGATCAGGTAAAAAAAGATTTGGGTTTCGAGACCAACGATACGATTTTAATGTTTTTTGGCTATGTACGCAAATACAAAGGGCTAGATATTCTGATTGATGCTTTCGCCGAATTGGTTCCCAATCATCCTCAGTTCAAACTGCTCATTGCCGGAGAGTTTTACGACAATCCACAGCCCTATCTCAAACAAATTGAGCAGCTAGGCATTCAAGACAAAGTCAAAGTAGTCAACCAGTTTATTCCAAATGAGCAAGTTGCCCAGTTTTTTACAACCGCCGAAGTAGTCGTTCTTCCCTATCGAAGTGCTACCCAAAGTGGCATTCTCAACATTGCTTATGGATATGACAAGCCCGTAGTCATCACTAAGGTAGGTGGCCTACATGAATTTGTGGAAGATGGCCATACCGGCGTTTTTGTCCTGGAGGCAGAAAAGTCGGCCGTTGCCAAAGGCATTTTGCGTTATTTCGAATTGGCCAAAACCATTCCCTTTGGAGAAAACATTCGTCGGAAAACAGCGCAAAATAGTTTTGGTAAAATCGTTGATGTTTTCAAAGATATTCTGGCAGACGTTCAAACTTCCCCTTAGAAAAAAAGGCTTATCCTTTTTCTAGAATACGCTCCAAAGCAATGCCCCGAGAGCCTTTGATCAAAAAATGATGATTTTCAAAGTGCTGCTCAGCCAACCAATGATTGGTCGCTTCGGCATGCTCGAATTGGTAAACTTGTGGCAAATGTTGGGTTTCCAATTGTTGAAAGGCCTTCCCCACCAAGACAATCGTTTGGATTGCTAAATTTAAAGCATGATCTAAAATGGCTTGATGCTCTTGCTGACTGTATTCTCCTAATTCCAACATATCTCCCAAAATGGCTATTTTGGCGTCCGTCTCTATCCCCGCAAAATAGTTCAAAGCATTGATCATACTGGTTGGATTGGCATTATAGGCATCGAGTAGATACGTATTGTCGCCTTGCCGGACCATTTGCGAACGGTTGTTTTGAGGAATATAGCCTTCAATCGCCGCCTTAATCTTCCCTCCCGGTACTTTGAAATAGCGGCCAATGGCAATTGCCGACATGATATTCTGGAAATTGTACTCCCCCATCAAATGACTTTGTAATTTTACTAATTCTTCATTCTCGTTTAAAAATGCAGCACTCAATACAGGACGATCTTCAAGCATGACGGTCTCCAAATGATGAATGGCCGGATCGAGGGTCTCACTTTTCAAATAAAAAATCCGATGGGTTACTTTTTCTGACAAGTCCGCAAGATGTGCTTCGTCCAGGTTGACGAAAGCCAGTCCCCCTACCTTGGCCAGGTAATCATACAACTCCCCTTTCCCCTTTTTTACCCCTTCCAAACCGCCAAACCCTTCCAAATGCGCTTTGCCGATATTGGTGATCAGACCATGCGTAGGTTGAGCAATCGAACAGAGCAAAGCGATTTCTCCCTGATGATTGGCCCCCATTTCAATGATCGCCACCTCCGTATCTTGGGGCATGGCCAGCAAAGTGAGGGGCACTCCGATGTGATTGTTGAAATTGCCTTTGGTGAAATGGGTACGATAGTGACTGGACATGACTTCACTGATCAATGCCTTAGTGGTGGTTTTGCCATTGCTTCCGGTAATGGCCAAGACCGGAATCTCCATTTGCTGCCGATGATACCGGGCCAATTGCTGCAAAGTGGTCAATACATCCTCTACCAACAAATGCCGATCATCCAATTGATCGGCTACCTCGTCGATGATCGCATAAGCAGCTCCCTTCTCCAATGCTTCTTTTGCGTATTGATTGCCGTTGAAATTGGGGCCTTTGAGGGCAAAGAAAAGACAGTTGGGTTCAATTTTTCGACTGTCCGTAATGACATTGGGATATTGTAAGAAATAGGGATAGAGGGATTCGATTGAATTCATTGCTGTGGCTTTGATCATCGGACAACTAACGACAGTCATCTTACCAAAAATAATAAAAAAAGTCTCCACAAAGATCGTATCTCGTGGAGACTTTTTGAGCAGTTCCGCAATGGAATGCTACTATTTGAATTTATTCTTCCGCTTTTTCTTCTTGTTCTTAAACTTATTTCCTCCAGCATCATCGTTACCAGAAGGTCCACCCGTACGGGTCATAGCGCAGCGGAAACCAATCGTTCGATCAGATTTGTCTTCCTCTTTGAAGCGACGCGCTCCTGGTGACAACCAGAATGCACGGTCTGCCCAAGAACCACCTTTGATCACCCGTGACTTATCACTGATCAAAGAAGTTTTTCCGTAGTCGTACAAAACGTAGGATTCTTTATCTCCATCCAGGTAATTGTACACCTGACCTCTTTTGTAGTTCTCACGAGTAGCCACCTCATCATCTTCGACGTAACGATAGCGAATACGTCCCAGACTATCTTTCTCTACAGGTGCTCCGTTCTCATCCAAAACTTTCGTTTCAAAACGACCTCCTCGATAGGGATTGAGATCATGATTTTCTACATCTCGCAAAGTGATACTGGTCAACGGACGGTACAAATCCATGGTCCACTCATTGACATTTCCTGCCATGTGGTACAGACCATAATCATTGGGCAAGTAAGAACGTACAGGCGCAGGAATGTGAGCGTGGTCATTCAACTTTCCAGCCATCCCCATGTAATCACCACGTCCTCTTTTGAAGTTGGCCAGGATCTGCCCCTGATATTTATTTCGTTTCTGGAAGCGGACTGTATTTCCACTCCAAGGATAGATTCGACGATCGGTAATTCTTTCATCTTGCTTAGTGGCCTGGTTTCCAATCAAGGAAAGTGCAGCGTATTCCCACTCTGCTTCGGTCGGCAATCGATAAGAAGGCAATAAGATACCATCTTCAAAACGTACCGGACGCTCTCCCCCTGTCTTGAGGTCTTTGAGGTTTTTGCGAACATCCCCTTGGTACTGTCCAACCAAATAGGATTCCGTGTTGAAGTTGTCTTCGTCTTTTTGTTCAGGATTGATGTTGAGGATGCCTTTTTCGATCAAGATCATCTCATTTACCCGGTCCGTTCTCCACTTGCAGAACTCATTGGCTTGCAACCAGTTGACCCCTACTACGGGATAATCGTCATAAGAAGGGTGGCGGAAATAAGTTTCCACGAATGGCTCGTTGTAAGCCAATTCTTCTCGCCAGACCAGTGTATCTGGTAGTGCGTTCATGTATACTTCGGGATAAGACTCGCTAAAAACACGGTCGATCCAGTACAAATATTCTTTGTAATCGATGTTAGAGACTTCCGCTTCGTCCATGTAGAAAGAAGAAACCGTTACTCTTCGTGGAACGGCGTTCCAATCGAAAGTAACATCCTGATCTGTAACCCCCATTGAGAAAGTACCCCTCTTCCCGTGAAGGAACGCGAGCGCGTCTTCCAGCGTGGGGCTGGGGAACGAGTCATCGTTGAGCATGTCGTTCAGCCGCCGGAAATCCACC
>JBCCSR010000299.1:0-6364 GCA_039199865.1 Bacteroidota bacterium | reverse complement strand
GCCTCTTTTGAGAGGATCAGCGTTTTAAATCATCTTACAGAGGGTAAATATAGCTAGAGATTGGGCAAAGAAAAAAGCATCTCAAAAATATGAGATGCTTTTTTATTTATTCTAGCTATTGCGGCTTAAGCGCCCAAATAATTTTTGAGCAGTTTGCTACGGGAAGTATTCCGCAACTTGTTGATAGCTTTGTCTTTGATTTGTCGAACGCGTTCGCGAGTCAATCCAAATCGTTCACCAATGTCTTCCAGAGACATGGGATGCTCTACCCCAATTCCGAAATACAATTTAATGACATCACATTGACGGTCAGTCAGTGTACTCAAGGAACGATCGATTTCTCTTCTGAGTGATTCTTTGTATTCCAATGCCTGATCGGTACCAGGGGTTGCGCTGTTTTCCAAAACGTCGAGTAAGGAATTGTCTTCACCTTCAACAAAAGGGGCATCCATGGAAACGTGGCGGGCAGCCACACCGAGAGTAGTTTCTACTTCTTCAGTTGGAATCTCTAACATTTCTGCTAGTTCATCCGAAGAAGGCTCTCTCTCATATTCTTGCTCCAATTCGGAAAATGCCTTGTTAATTTTGTTCAGTGAACCTACTTTGTTTAATGGAAGACGAACAATTCGAGATTGTTCGGCGAGTGCCTGGAGAATGGATTGGCGAATCCACCAGACGGCATAAGAAATAAATTTGAATCCACGCGTTTCATCAAACCGTTGAGCAGCCTTAATCAATCCTAAGTTACCCTCGTTGATCAGGTCGCTAAGGGAAAGTCCTTGATTTTGGTATTGTTTGGCAACGGAAACGACGAAACGAAGGTTAGCTTTGGTAAGTTTTTCAAGGGCAATTTGATCTCCTTGCTTAATTTTTTTAGCTAAATCCACTTCTTCTTCCGGTGTCAACAAATCTACTTTTCCAATTTCCTGTAGGTACTTTTCAAGCGACTGACTTTCACGATTGGTAATAGACTTAGTAATTTTAAGTTGTCTCATGCAAGTAACAGTTTAATAGTTTAGCAATAGTTGTGATAATTAGACAGATAATTTATTATTCTCTACAATAGATTTTCTCAAAATGAAAGTCGGCTCTTCGGGATGAAGAAATATGTTGATGGGCAAACTTGTTTTAACACAAAGGCGGTCGTGTGAAACGAGCCGAGGTGCGTGTGTTGGTTAAAAAAATAAAGGATTGATGAAGCAATTAGCGAAAAAGGTGCTTTGAATTATTCTCTCTCAATTCCAGCCACAAAAATAAAGTAATTTATAATGCGTGTCAAGAGCTGGAATTCTACATTCTGTTAATTTAAGCTAAAATACTTCTAGTTTACCCAAAAACGGCCTTAAAACTAGATTTCCATAGCTTAATAAGTCTATAATGCATTTTGCACGAAAATAGTTTCCTATAATTTGGAAAAATCATTTTTTTATTTTTTATTGCACCCGTGCGATTGCACATTTCATTATTTCATAATACGAAACTTCCTGATAAATAGTTTGATTCATTGGGTTGCTTTCAGTAAAAGTTTAAACTCTTTTAAAATGGAAAGAGTAAAAATAGAATTGGAATTTTTGTTTAGAGCTTCTCCAACCATCCTCTACAAGTTCTTAACAACTCCATCCTGCCTGATCCGCTGGTTTTGTGACGAGGTCGATATCCAAGGCGAAACGTTCACTTTTGTTTGGAGTGGCGCAGAAGAGATTGCCGAAATGATCGATGATATTGAAGACGAACGCATCCGCTTCAAATGGGACGATGCCGATGATAAGGAAGAATATCTGGAATTTAGAATGAGAAAGTCTCCCGTCACCAACGAAACCATTTTGGAGATCACTGACTACTGCGATGAAGACGAAGTTGGTGATCAAAAACAACTTTGGCAAAGTCAGATCAAAGTACTCAAACAAGAGACGGGAGGATAATCCCTCTCTTTCCTCCCCTTTTTTATTCATTACTACATTTTTTGACCAAACTTTTCTTCAATAAATTACGTAGACCTCCATTGAGAGACGTACCACAAATGAAGAAAATTCGGATTTTCCCATAACTAATGTAACAACCGCCATTTGAAGGGGCACAAAAAATGACTACTAATGAATAAAAGTTCATCCTCTGCTTTTGGAATCAGCGGACTTGATATTCGATCAATTGCTTTGTTCAGAATACTTGTTGGGTTTAATGTTATATACAACATTTTACAATACCGCCTGTTCAATATCTCTGCCTTTTACTCTGAGCAAGGCATTGTGCCCAAATCAGTTATTGAAACCAACTATGGTGCTCCATTTTCATTACTCAGCTACATCAATTCCGAGGCACTGGTAGCCGTTTACTTTGTTATTTGCTTACTTCTAGCAGTTTTGTATACGCTAGGGATAAAGAGTCGATGGATAGGGATCGCTTTGTTCATTCTTTTTGGCAGCATCATCAATGCCAATCCTGTAATTTCCCACGGAGTAGAATTTTTGATCGAGATATCGCTCTTCTGGGGGCTGTTTCTTCCCTTGGATGCTTGCTTTAGTTTACTTCCCGATCGTTCAACGCCACAGAAAGCTCAGATTAAAGGCTTGGTCACCTATGGTATTTTATTTCAAATAGCTCTTGTGTACCTCACCAGTTTTCTCACCAAAACCGGAGATTTGTGGCAATCGGGAATGGTCATTTACAGCATAACAGATGATCGTACCCATGCTGTCCTTCTGGCAGATTGGTTATCGGACAAACCGGGCCTGTGTAGTTTTCTCACCTATTTTGCCTTGATCATAGAGTTGAGTCTGCCCTTCTTAATTTTCTCTCCCTTTTACAATCGCTTTTGCCGACTATTGTCAGCAATCAGTATTGTTGGTTTACATGTTGGCTTGGCACTGGTACTTTTTGTTGGTCCTTTCCACTTGGTGACACTCGTTTTTGCTGCCGTTTTACTTCCTACTTTTGTCTGGAAAAAATTCAATATTGGTGCAGATACCAACTTCCCACTTTCCTTTTTACAAAACAAAGCAGCAAAAGAAGTTACTACAAAAGGTAGAAAAGCTAAGAAAAAGCAAGACAAGACAAGTTATCCCATTGGAGATTATGCGTGGAAAACAATAATGATTGTAATGATGCTCGTCATTTTCCAAAAGAACTTACAAAAATGGAAAGAAGAGAGTTATTTGAGCAGCGTACTGAGCAATATGGGCCCAATCAGTGAATTGGCCGATATGAATCCAACCAAAGCGACCCCATTTACGGGTTTGCTACAACAGCCTTGGTGGTTGTTTGCTCCCAACCCTCATAAAGACATGGGGACCATCGTTTTGTTGGGTAGAACCGACACCAACGAAACCCTCGATTTACTTGGCGACCGCATTCTGACGATTGAGTCTGACCCGATGACTCAGGAACCTAAGTTCGATAAAAAGATTGTCAATCATTTTAGTAGTAGTCGCTTTGTCCTCTCCTTTTATGCCAGAAGATACATCAATAATTTTCCACCAGAATTGTTCCAACGCTGGACCAACTTTGAATACCAACGTTGGAGAAAAGATCATCCCAATCAGAAACTATTAGAGCTGAGAATGTACTACTATTCCAATTCGACCAAGCTGGAAAGAGGTAAAATTGTCCGCAAAAAAGATCTGGCTTTAATGCATACCATGCCAATCGTTGAATAAGGTTTATTTTTGCACGGATGGCATCAAGTACTGTATTCTATCAGTGCCCAAATGATGAAGCCCAGTCCTACCAAGGCAGTGAAGCCTCCTAGCCAATTGAGGAGGCCAAAATTGATAATGGAGCCTACGATGACCCCAGCTAGCCCTCCTAGCAATAAAATGAGACCAATACGAAAGTTTCGCGTATCACTCACTCCACCAAAAAATCGTTTTTTGCCTTTTTTCTTTTCCCATTTGGCGATTTTCTTTTTCAAACGCTTCAATCGTTTTTCAGCACGTTTTTGTTTCCGTTCTTGCTTGCGTATTTCCTTTTCAATACGCTTGTCCATTTTCCTTTGAAGCTTCTCTTCTTGCTTTGACTCTTTGGGGGTCTTCGCAGTCTGATTTGGATTGGGACGATAAGGGTTGGCATCTAAGGGAAAAGAAGTACCCAAAATAAAAACGAGGGTGATAAATAGTGAGTAATGTTTCATAATCCGTGATCTGTAGTCGTGTTTTTTCCTTTCCTGCTTTTCGCACAGAAAGGTGAAAGGTGTTCAAAAATAATACGGGCGGGAAAGGTCAATCATTCTTGGTCGGCAAGATATTCAATCCAAATGATTTTGCCAAATACTACCAAATAGTCAGCGGATAAAAAAACGCCCTTGCAGGACTTTTATTTTTGCAAGGGCGTTGATTCGATCCAAAATGTAAAGTGTTAGTTTTTTAGCACCCGTTTGGTAATCTGATTGGTCGCGTTAGCGATGTTGATGAAATAGACACCAGCAGTCCATTGATTCATGTCAAACTGAGTGGTATTGGTACCCGCGTTGGCATCGATTTGTTGACGGCTTAAGGTTTGCCCTAGCATGTCTGTTAAAGTTAGCGTAACTTTTTCCGCTTGAAGTACTTCAAAATCGATGTTGAGTTCTCCTTTAGTTGGGTTGGGGAAAATGGAAATAATATCAAAAGCATTAACGCTGCGTTCTAGGTAGATGACCTCAGAAATATTTTCTGACAAATCAAAGTCGACAGAGCGAAGTCGGTAATAAGCTTTCGCAAGAGGTCGGTGATCTTCCAACATATAATCTTGTTGCTCGCTGGTAAAACCTGCTGCTTGCACTCGGTCCACTTCTTGCCATCCATCTCTACCATCGAGGGAACGCTCGATAATGTGCCATTCCGTATTTTCTTCAGAAGCTGTTTTCCACATCAACATATTCGAAGATTTTTCTGTTCTTCCATCAAAAGAGATCAAATCGACGGGTAATGGACTTCCCACTACAGAGAGGGTATAACTTCCGCTATTGGTCGCATGACCATCAACGTAGATGTAGTAGTCAACTGATGCTGCTCCGCGGAAGGCAGCAGATTCGATACAAACTTGCGAGCCACAACATCCTGAAGAACTACTATCGTCGTCCCCTGCCACACAACTTAGCGACTCACAGGGGCCCGTAAAGACCTGTAACTCCGTATCAAAGCCATCCACTTCTATGGTAATGGTTTCAGACTCTGTGGAGGTGTAGACGTACCACACGCCTGGCCCAAAGTCAGTTGTACCATCGTTGACCCCGCCAGCACAATCGTCGCCAGGTGTGCCACCGGAACAAGGAGACAAATTCTCTACATTCGTTGCATTAGCAGTCGTCCCCATCATCACCCCACCAGATGTAAGTGAAATCGCTCCGGCACAAGCATCATTAGCAGGAGGAGGAGCAGGGGTAGAGATACAGAAAGTAACCTCTCCAATATCGTTATTGCCCCAATCAAAAAGTCTTAGATAATAAGTTTCTCCGGAGGTTAATCCAGTAAATTGATCGGTAGTAGAAGTTCCACAATCCTCCTCAACCAAACCATCACAATCTCCTGAATAGAGGGCGTAATAAGTCGTTGAAAAGGCAGAAGCGGTTCTTTCATAATTGATTTGGGTCTCTCCGGCAGGAACGGTAATGGAGTACCAAATATCCCCTCCTTGATAATCACTACCAGCGCAACTTGGCCCTGCTTCACCAGAGTCAGTGGCACCTTCATTGGTACCCGTTACGCAGGTACCCATTTCGGTGGGAACGATGACCTCGGCCCCAGAACATAAATCATTGGCAGGTGGCCCTGATGGTGTTTCACAAGTTACTGCTAAGTCGAAAGTACCCGTAAAGGTTCCCGTACCATCGAAATCACCAATATAAATGTAATAATCCGTCCCCATAACGGTAGAGAAGGTAACAGTCTCAAAGGTGTAGCCCAAATCAGTACAACTAATATTGGTTATACTACCACAGGAACCACTGCCCACTCCGACTTCTACATCTATGTTATCATTGGTTACTGCAACGGTCACATTGTCTCCCGTGCCGGCAAAGGTGTACCAAACGCCCACTCCGATAAAACAGCCAATATCGTCAGACTGGTCCGTAGCATTTTCCGTATCTTCTCCAATCAATGTTGTACCGCAGGTAAGCACGGTGGCATCAGCGCATAAATTATTTGCGGGTTGAGCAAATAATGCCCCTCCGTAGAGGCAAATGGCAATAGGCAAAATCACTGCCCTAATCGTGTTCGTAAAATTGTAGGTCATATTCATCATTTTTGGTTTATAAGAATAAGTTTATGTTTAGTCTTGAACATAGGTATCTACCCCCTGCCCCCATACTGGTACATAGGTAAATGCTTGAACTAAAAACTATTGCTAGCTCTGGTAATTTGGGAGTGAAGTGACTGATATATTTGAT
>JBCCSR010000298.1:0-6366 GCA_039199865.1 Bacteroidota bacterium | reverse complement strand
GTTTAAGATTTTGGGGCTTTTTGAGGAATTAATCTCAGGGTTTGGCCCGTCATTGAGCTTAAAAATGCGGCTCTCTAACGTTTTTCCACGCTACCAAGAAAAATTTATTTCACTGATTTTGAACTACTTACGATTTTTTCCAAAAAAAAGTAGGTGAAAATTTATGGAATTTATAGAGTTGCTGCGTCTAAGTATAGCTATTCCTTTTCAAAAGGCCTGGAAAAGAATTCAATATGGATTTACTTTGCGATCAAATGAGCTGACAAAGGGTGTCAGCGTATTGTCTAGATTTAGATCATGGAAGTTTGGTCGGCGGTGGTGGCGAGGGTGGGCCCTTCCCAACAAAGAGGGCAAATCTACCCATCAACCATCTTTTAAAAATAATCTGTATTTATTTTATTGGTCAAGTGGTCATTAACACCGCTTTACTATGACTTGAAATCTCCCCTCTAAGACTCCTTAATCTTCCTACTCATCACGAATAATCGCTCATCCCTTACACTTAATAGAACAGCTCCGCACTTAGTGGAAAAGGGTCGTAGATTACACTTGTCATTCAATTATTCAACTACCCTAAGGGAATTTAACCTACGGGATACACCCAAATCAACAGTCATGATAAATAAAATGCTTTATTTTAGTCTACTCCTAGGAAGTCTCTTATTCTTTGCTGCTTGTCAAAAGCAAACAGTGGTTTCCCCAGACACAACCAACAGTTCCACTTACGATGAGTACAGTTATGATCAAGTTTATCAACAACAAATTGGAGGAATTCGCCTCGGTGATGGGGTCCCTCTAAGTCTGGACTTATCGATTCGTTGGAAAGTGAGTGACTGTGATTTGTTTGTCCATCAATTCAATTCAGCCAATGATTACAGTCAGCTCATTTTATTGCCTCGAACTTTAGAATTGGCCAACAACATCTCCAGTAGTTATGTCAGTGTCGATTCTGTTTTCACTGCCCAAAGGCAAAGTTTTATTGCCGACATCAAAACGGCACTGCTCAAGCAATTAGGCGAAGAGGGCATTTTGATTAAAGAGGTGATTGTGGCCAATATCAATTTTCCCTCCAGCTACACCAAAGCCATGGAGGAGGTAGGCTTGCAAAGACAAGAATTAGAACGCATCCAACAACGAGAAATTGCTGATTTGGCGAAAGCCAAAGCCGATCGAAAAAGAGCAGAAGCCAAAGGCAAAGTGGACATTGCAAAAGCAGAAGCAGCCGGAAAGCTACAACGCATTCAAGCAGAGACAGAAAAAAGTAGACGCGCCAGTGAGTTGGCAAAAGCAGAAACACAAAATCAAGTCAATCAAATGAATGCAAAAGCGGAGGCCGACCGACGACGCTTAATGGCTAAAGCCGACCTGGATAATCAACGTGCCCTCAAAAATCTGGAGATTCAAAAAACCAGAGAGCTAGATGACCTAGCGGTAGAGAAACAACGAAAGCTGGAAGAAAACAAGTTGCAAAGAGAAATTCGTTTTGCCCAACTCTGTACCGAAAACCCAACTTTTGCTTCTTATTTGGTCAATAAAGAACTGGCCAGTAAAGTACAGATTGCAGTGTTGCCCAGCGATAGTGATCCCAGTGTATTTAAGGGTATTCTAGGCAATGCCATGCCTTCAATGAAAAAAGACACCGAAGAATTTATTCCCCAATAGTCAAAAAGAAATGAAGTCGTTCTGGGATTCGAGAGGATCCATCTCTTGGCCCTTACACGCATTCCAGTACCTCGCCAAAAAATATTATTTCCTAACGAAGTTGTTCAAAACTTCAGCAAAAATTAACCCTTATGAAATCGATAATCCTTCAAATCAACAGCTTGATCCTATGTTTATTGATGACCTTGAATGCGCAGGCACAACAGTACGACTGCTCGGGAAGCGCCGGCCAATCCTATCTGGTCACCGCAGGCTCAGGATTGAGCATGAGAGCAATGCCCAGCTTAAAATCCATTAAAGTGATGGCCGTACCTTATGGTAAAGAGGTCGTCGTATGTCCAGAATACCCCGGAGAGATAGATGTCATTGAGGGGATTGAAGGCAAGTGGTTGAAAACCTACTATCAGGGGAACGCGGGTTTTATGTTTAGTGGATTTATGGAAGAACTCCCCAGTATAGACGTCATTTTACCGGATGAACAATTTGTCGAACACTACGAACTGAATAGAACGTATTACGGTCTGTATTTGCAAAATCAAGACGCAAGCACAGGCGACCAAAAATTTCAAGTAAAAACCTGCGATTTTAAAGTAAAAACAGTAGCGCTACCCAATGTTCCTACTTATGACTATGCTCAATTACAGGAAGGAGATCAACCTGAGTTTCTGATCAGCGGACTCGATTCGGGCAATGTTGAAAACATCAAAGGCCAATCCTTTAAGGATAAGTTTTTGTATCCCGGCGAGTCCGTTTCTTTGACCCTTGGTGCCGCTCATTTTCACATTTATGCCAAAGGGCGAATCCTTGAAAATACCGAGGGCGAAGACATCAATCCCATTGCCATGATCAAAAATTACGAACTCCATGTTCGCCGAACCACTCACGATGGAGAACGAGAAGATCAAATCATTTATAAAATGGATATTCCCGGCTGGTATGCAGATGGCTATGAAGGCGGTATTTTCTTACACTGGATCGGCGATATTGATGCAGACGGAGAGCTAGATCTATTATTGTCCAACTCGGCTACTTACACTTGTAAAGAAATTGTTTTCTTCCTGTCCTCTAAAGCAGAGCCGGGCCACTTTTTCAAGCAAGTTGCGAAGTACCAGGAATGCGATGGTTGCTAATGGGGTAGTCCAGAAGGTACAATCCTTCTGGGATAGTTGAATACTGACTGCCGGATCTTCGGATCCGGTAGTCCATTTTCCAAGTTAAATGTAAACATCATGGGTAAAGTAAGGTATTTTCTATTGGGTTTAGTCGGCACACTTTTTTTGTCCTTTGTATTGTTGGGAATCCAATTGTTTGGATGATGGACAAAAATTAGCATCCCTTTCCAGCTAGTCAAAAAAGCGATCAACCATTCAAACTATTTATTCCATTGTAGTGGGGACAGAGTGTGCCGAAAAGTGCTTTTTTGCATGGCAATTTTATAACTAAACGAGTAGGCTCTAAAGTAAATTCAACAGCAGACGTACAATAAAAAAGGCGGATCTCTCTGATTGGAAAGATCCGCCCATTTACATAGTCTTATTAAGAAAAATGGATAATTTGAATTAAATGTCTATTGATTTCCTTTATCATTCATAGCCATTGTATCCGGTATTCAAAATAAAACTTTACCTACCTATATTAAAAAACCAAGAGCTATCGCGTTATTGGCATCTCATCAGGAGATGCTGTCGTGGGATTTCATCTCATTTGACCGTCAATCGTTCAATGTGATTTTCCGTTTAGGAACATCCCTTTAGTGTTTTTGTCAAAATCGTTGGGTATTCATTTGTTGTTTTAGTTATTCAATTTCGTGTAGTTTTTGTTTTCGTTGAGGACTTTTGATTAAAAATAGATTTTTGCGATTCCTTTTCAACGTACACTCAATCTATATTTTTTGTTGATTGACAATTCAAATATACGAGGGCTTTGGACGAAAGGTAAGGACAAAATCAGGGAATTAGCCAATTAGGGCCACAGAAATAAAACCCACCAAATTAATATATAAATCAATAATAATCAATGACTTAAGCTCAGTAAATCGAAACCAAACAGTGTCCTAACAGTAGTCTTCAGATGGTTTTACTAACTGCAAAAAACTTAAAAAAAGCCCAAAATGGTCTTACAATTGGAAATGGATGTGATCATCATGTCGAACAGCTGGACAGCCGTGGAATCTGATCTTGGGATATTGCTGAAGTTTTAAACGTTGTACGAGATGGGGTTCGATAAATATTTTACCCATTTCTTTTCGCCGTGCTAGAGTCTCCAATAAAATTCTGGTTTTGTCTTTGTCAAAAATATATTTTTCTCGCCACCAGCCAAAGGTCATCTGCTGTAGCAAACTGTACTGCCAATATCCTTTACGGGCACATATTGCAGCTTGATCCCTTTCTCCCTGGCGGGGTTCCTCACAAATACCATATCCCAAGATGGAGGGCGTAGCGTTGGTCAGACGACCGTCTGAATCATGATAAATAAAGGCAATATCTAGTTTCTCTCCATCGTCATGACTTCGATGAGGCAACAATGGGAATCCATTCCAAAAAGGGAAATTGGCATCCAAATAAACCATGCGAAAGTCTGGAATCTGTTTTCGTACTTCACGACTCACCTCCAATGCCAGCTGTTTCAATTGAGGACGAACATAATGTCGATTACTCAAACAAGTGAGAATGGAGGCAGGTTGAATCGCCTGCTGGGGGGAACTAAAAAGCGGTATGGGAACCCGCCCTAGCTGACTTGCAATAAGAGGAATCAACAAGAGTGAAACCAAGGCATAAAAGCTCCCAAAGGCCAGCCCTCTTTTCCATAAAGCCAATTCGCCATACCTTGCTCTCAGCCATTTGCGTAAACCAAAAAAATAACAAAGATAGAGGAGCCCTCCAATTTGAGTGAGCAAAGTAAGCCCTACTACCCAGAAGATACGAAGTAGTACCGAAGCAAATTTTAATGCACCTAACGAGTAACCCATAATATGGAAACGCAATTGGGAAGAAAAAATTGAACCGAAATGGAAAGTTGGAAAAGAAAATAGAAGAAAGGGAATTTACAGAGTACCTGATAAGCAGGTTTTAGTCACTGTAGGTTGTATATTTTTACCCACTTCTTCAAGTGTAATGGCAAAACCTTTAGAGTTTTCCATAAATGGAAGATTGTGCAATTGCTCTTCCTCATTGCTGACCTTTACCGCTCCCATATTATGGTGTTTGCCATCGACATCTGCCCAAAGCTGGTATTGATGTCCGTGGGGGGCTTGCGGTAGATTGATCACATTGAGATAGGTCTTTTTATGATCTGGATTGTAGTAGATCACTGCCAAAGCCTGTGGTGCAATTTTCGATCCCGTCATGTGAACGTGCTTGGTCCCTACATCCTTTAATACGGCATAACGCGCCTGCAACTGATCACTCTGATCCCTCAATTCTTTGTAATCAAACTTAATGGAATTGATCTCACTGGAAATGCGCTTTAACTCTGCGTTTGCAGCATTTTGTTTTTGATAGAAAGAGTAGGATAGGGCACTCAAAGAAAGAATCATCAGGGCAGCAATTCCAGTCCAGATTCGACTCCAATCAAAGGGGGTAGAAGGAGGTGCTGAAGGCATGATCTGTTCTTGAACTCCTTTTTTGAACTCAACAGAAAGTCCTTGACACTCGGCAATATCATCAATTTTGGAAAGAATTTTTCCTTTCAACCTGGGAGGAGGAGGAATGGCATGTAATTCTGCGTAGTGCTCCATACAACACTGCAACTTCTTGATCTTCTCGCTTACTTCGGGATATTTCGCAGCGTATTCTTCTACCTGCTGAGTTTCCTCAGGAGAGCACAGACCGAGAATGTACTGCTCTAAAACGCCGGATGATATGTATGTTTTAATATCCACTGATTCGAATGATAAGCTTCAAAGGATGAACATAGAAATTCCTAGATTGTTCCTGTATCTTCAAAAAATTTACGCATCTCTCTCAGTCCAAGCCGCAAACGGGTTTTGACCGTACCAAGCGGAATTCCCAGGTGTTCCATCACTTCTTTTTGGGTAAATCCTTGGAAGTAAATCAAATCAATGACCTTTTGGTACTTGATATCCAATTGATTGACCATCCAACGCAATCCAATCTGATTGACATTGAACTCTTCACTGTGGGCCGCTCCATTGCTTCCGTTGACGTAACTGGTCAACTCCAATACTTTAGCTTGCTTCTTGTGAGTACTGGATCTGATAACATCAATCGCTCGGTTACGCGTAATATTGAGTAGCCAGGTAAACAAACTTCCTTTTTGATGATTGTAGTGACTTCCCTTTTGCCAAACTTTTATAAAAACATCTTGCAACACATCTTCAGCTGTCTGCTCCGACTGAACGATTTTGTAGGCCACACCGTAGAGGGCCGCACCATAACGATCATAGAGTATGGAAATGGCTCGTTTATCCTTACCCTGCAATAACTGAATAATATGTTGTTCACTAGTCATACAAGTACATGAAAGACGATGAAATGGTTGCCTGGTTGGTGGAAACTGGGTAACCACACAGTACAGTTTTGATGTACTGTGCGGCCCAGACATCTGAACAGAATCCTTCGATTAAATAAGCGTCTGGCCTTATCTAGGATTCGTACTCCTTTTATTATTACATATAACCGCATGCCTAACATTGAGCAGCAACGAAAGTTTATTTCACTTAACATTTTCTCTAAAAAAAATTCC
>JBCCSR010000297.1:0-6371 GCA_039199865.1 Bacteroidota bacterium | reverse complement strand
CAAAAATATTGAAGAATTGTTGGTGGCTATAGCGAAAGGGATCACCTCTTACCATTCCGAACAGAGAAGTTAAGCCTTTCAGCGCTGATGGTACTGCCCTACCAGGTGGGAGAGTAAGTCGCCGCCAACCCTTTTTTTCCTATTCTGTTTCTTTTGGTGTTTCAAAAGAAGACAGACAAAGGAAAAACCAAGCAGCCCAAGTTCAAACTTGGGCTTTTTTTTTGACCTCTTACCTCCTACCCTACTTCCTTTCTCAGAGCGTTCACTAGTTTTTCTGCACTTTACGCATTATTTATTTTGCTAATATAAAATATTTTACTAATTTTCATCTCCCTAAGAAAAAGAGAGGATAAAAATACTATACGGTAGCTCAACTAAATTGTACCCCAGTTTGGCTTTATTAATGCCCTATAGTCCCCAAAAGATGAAAAGGAAGGCTTGTTTTCCACTCCACTGTTGAATTAAACTAACTATTACACTTTGCAATGCTTTGCAGTACAATGACTTCAAAGCAACTGATTTATTACTGAATACTATAAAATACTATCCCCAATGAACGGTTTAAACAGTTATACCTGGATCCTGTTATTCTGTTTGTTTGGTCAAGTAAGCCATGCACAAGAGTTCAGACTACAATTGGCCGCTTTTGTCCAAAAAGTCCCTTTCACTCATTTTGCATTCTCCGGAATCAATGATGTGTATCGTCATGTTGATCAAAACAGCATTCACCGCTATTATCTTCGCGATTGTTATTATTCGATTGAACAAGCTGAAAAGGCTCAGAAAGAATTGATTAGAAGAGGATTTCTCAATGCCCAAATCATTGACATTCAACAAGAATTGAGCTTATGTGGAAAAACCTCCCCATTTAGTAGTATGGGACGCATCTACTCCAACATTAGTACGGAAAGTCTCTATTTCCGCAATTTATTCTTTGGCTTTAACAAATCTTCTCTTAGCCTTTCAACGATGAGAGAGTTGGATAGCCTTTACGAAATCCTACATCACAACCCCAACCTAAGTGCTTTTGTCGTTGGGCATACCGATGCGATGGGCAGTGCGGCTTACAATATCAAATTGTCAAAACGTCGAGCAAGAATGGTCCGAAATTATCTCGTGGCAAAAGGCATACACGCCAAACGGCTCAAGGTGACGGTATATGGTGAGTCTGCCCCATTGGCCATCAATCGAAAATTGGATGGAGCAGATTCTCCGGAAGGGAGGAAATACAACCGACGAGTACTCGTAGCCGTTATGAATACCAAAGGGGAAGTCATCAATGACCTGGTAAGGACAGCAGATGTTCCGGGTCATCTTCAGGTCAATAAACAAATCTTACGTCAACAACTAATTCATGTTCGGGCTGAGAAGTAACCTGCTGTAAGTGTTTGATTTGATAGCCCCTTCCCGGTACGTATTTCAATGTTTCACTCGATTGGGCAATCATACTTGCACTCCTATTGATAATCATCAAACTATCGATCATTCCTTGTTGATTCAAATCAATAGTAATCGAACGCGTCACTAGCTTTTCTTCTTTCGCTCGATATTGTAATTGCCGAAGGCTTTGATCAGCACCATAAATGCTGTCTACTTCGTATTTGTCTAACCAAGCAGTCTTGTTGATATCCGACTTGGTAAATAGAGCCAACTCTGTAGCAAGGTCTAAACTATCCAATTGCTTTTGCTCCAACTGATCATTGAGGCGAATGCTTTTTTGAAAACTTTTGACTTTTTGATTTTTGACCTTCTCCTCGGCAAAAAAAGTAAGCAGGTCAAAAAAAGGTTTTTCCTGCTGATTCTTCGGCTCAACGGAAAGATCACAAGATAAAAGACCAAGCATCGCAAAAACAAAAGTTCCGTATTTCATCAATCTCATTTTACTTGTCAAACTCAATCGTTTTTTCGGTTCCCAATAATAAAGATACTCCAGTCATAGCTTCCGGTTGTTCCATACCAAGCATGGACAGAATTGTAGGGGCAACATCCGCTAGACGACCGTTCTTTAACTTTACCCCCTCCGTGGTAGAGGGTCCCACATAGATACAAGGAACCAAATTGACGGTGTGAGCCGTATGTGGCGTTCCATCAGGATTAACCATACAATCAGAATTACCGTGGTCTGCGATAATAAGTGCTTGATAATGGTGTTCCATTGCCACCTCCAGTAACTGCTTCAAGCAATGATCAACCATCTCTGCCGATTGAACTGCCGCTGCGAAAACGCCCGTATGTCCTACCATATCCGTATTCGCATAATTCAGACAAATAAAATCAGGTAAATGCTTTTCTATATCCTCAGTCACCGCTTGAGTCAATTCCTTGGCACTCATCTCTGGTTGGAGATCATACGTAGCCACCTTGGGAGAGGGAATCATGATTCTTCGTTCGCCCGGAAACGCTTCTTCCCTACCTCCGGAGAAGAAAAAAGTCACGTGAGGATATTTTTCTGTTTCAGCAATTCTAAGCTGACTCTTACCCGCCGCTGCCAAAATGGCTCCGAGCGTATCGCTAATGTCTTCCTTGTTGTATACCACTTTTACGTCCTCGTAAGTCTCATCATATCTAGTCATGGTGACGTAATAGAGCGACTGTTTGACCATTTGATATTCCGGGAAATCCTGCTGGCTGAGCGCTTGAGTTAGCTCACGAGGTCGATCCGTTCGGAAGTTGAAAAAGATCACCACATCATCAGCTTGAATTTTCGCCTTGGGTTGTCCCTGATTATCTGTACAAACAATGGGTGCTAGAAACTCATCGGTTAATCCAGCATCATAAGCTGCAGCTATACTGGCAATAGGATCGGTACTTGCTTGCCCCTTCCCCTTGACCAACAAGTCATAGGCCAACTGAATACGTTCCCAGCGCTTATCGCGATCCATTGCATAATAGCGACCGATGATGGAAGCCAATTCTACTTGCTGTCCCTCGATATGCGCCAGTACCTCTGCCAAGTACGCCTTTCCCCCTTTGGGATCCGTATCGCGACCATCAGTAAAGGCATGAATAAAAACTTGTTTGGCAGCTTGTTCTTCACAGATGTCACAAAGCGCTTTTAAGTGCTGAATATGCGAGTGTACCCCACCGTCTGATACCAAGCCCAGAAGATGAACTTGCTTTCCCTCTTTTTTGGCGTAAGCCAAAGCATCCAGTAAAACCGGATGTTGATGCAAGGTTTTCTCACGAATGGCTTTGTTGATCCTAGCCAACTCTTGATAAACGACCCTTCCTGCTCCGATATTAAGATGCCCTACTTCCGAGTTTCCCATCTGCCTTTCAGGTAGGCCTACATCTTCACCAAAAGTTACCAACTCTGCATGAGGGTGATTTTGGTACAATTGATCTACAAAGGGGGTCTGGGCTTGAGCGATGGCACTGACTTTAGGTAGTGGACCATGTCCCCAACCGTCCAATATGATGAGTATTGCGCGTTTTTTTTCCATAAGTGGTCAAAATTACTATTTTTGCTTGGAAGGCAAAACAATATCAGCCTCGTTAATGGTGGCAGGGCTTCAACAAGCGTCCTTAAAAAACCAGAAATTCAGTCATTTTTGCTCGGATAAATAAAAAATTAACAAGAAATTAAAACGTTAAGATAAGAAAACAATAAAGCCCTTTTATTCAGAGTTATATTAACGCAACCTCCCTAAAATCAGGCGCCAATAGATTAAGACCTTAACAGAAATGTTAAGTTTTGTCGCGCCTTGAGCACCCCTAAAGTTGGTATTCCACCAAATCACTTGACTATCATTTGAATAACATCTAGCTTTAAACTAGCGTTTGTTTCTGGCATGAAGTTGGAAATATTGCTCAAAAAAACTAAAAACCATGAAGAGTCTAATGTTCATTCTTTTATTCGCTCCCACGATGACTTTCAGCCCTCCAGATCTGGGGGCCATCAGTAAAGCCATCACCCGAGGGGATGCAACTGCTCTGGCTCAGTACTTTGATGAGGATGTAGAAGTAACGATTCTTAGCGAAGTAAACCTCTACTCCCGAGCAGAGGCAAAAAACGCGGTCCAACAGTTTTTTTCTACGCATCCACCCAAAACCTACAGCCAAGTCCATCAGGGAACTTCGAAGGGAGAAGGTGGTCAATACTGCATTGGCAATTTGACCGTAAATGATGGAAAATTCCGCGTTTACATTTACATGAAAAAAAGCAAAAGTAAATACTGGATTCAGGAGTTACGCTTTGAAAAGCAATAATCCGGTAATTAAAATACCCTTAGAAGCCTTTTTCCTCATTGGGAAAAGGCCTTCTTATTTTCAGTCCTTCGTTCTCTGAACGTATCAAACGAAGGAAACCTTTACGCTTTAAGCAAGGCAACCACCCTAGCTGGGGCGGCCGAAGCCCCTTTGAGCTTCAGGGGAAAAGCAGCCACCTCAAAACCAGAATAGGGTAAGGCATCCAAATTCGTCAGTTGCTCCATGTGACAATATTCTTGATCTATTCCCACCAAATGAGCCTCCCAAAACAATTCGGCATTGTTGCTTTTCTTGGCTTTTTCAATCAGATGAGGCAATGGCAAGTCCCAACCCCATTGATCTATTCCCATCACCCTAATTCCTTGGTCAATCAACCACCTCGTGGCCTCTGCGCTCATTCCCGTCCCTTTATAGAAAAAGTCTTTGGTTCCCATCAGTTGATCCCTTCCCGTTTTTATCAGTACAATCATGTTGGCTTCAAGGGTCAATTTTTCTTTTGCTAAAAACGCAAGGATATCTGCGGAAGTGATCGGATCAAAATCTGCTTTATGTTTCATATCAATTACGATGCCTTTGCCATAACACCATTCCAGTGGAATTTCGTCGACTGTCTTGGCTCTTTGCCCCATACAATGAGGACCATAATGCCAAGGCGCATCAATATGAGTCGTAGAATGCACGCCCATTTTTTGAATTTCATCATCAGCCCAACCGACAAACTTTTTGGGAAACAAACGAAAGGGCAGCCCAAAGGCTCGAATCAACCATCTTGATTTGCGGTGGGGTTTGTGCTTTACCTTAACCTTCATAAAAAAAGGATCACCAGGATTGTACTGAATGGTTTTGGAAAGATCGATTATTCTCATGGTTTTTGATTTTTCATTTGTAGATCTATTTGTTGCCGATCGACAATTCGAAAATACAAAAATCAGCACTTAAGAATGCATAAAAATGAAGGCCCAAATTTCATGAGATGACTCAGATGGAAGTGACGGTTTGACTGCCACTCACTAGAGATTCAAAACCCATCTTTTTCCAACACACCAATACCAAAGAGCGCAAAATCATACTTTACTGGATCTTGAGCATCGTATAGCCTAAGTTTTTGGGTCAACTCTAAAACGGCTTTCCAATCCCGCTGTTTTCGAGTCAACAGGCCATACCTACGGGCAATCCGATCAACGTGAACATCGAGTGGCATGAGGAGTTGAGCAGGACGAATGTCTTTCCACAAACCAAAATCCACTCCCTTGTCATCTTGTCGAACCATCCACCGCAAAAACATATTGAGTCGTTTGCAAGAAGATTTGCGGGCAGGAGTCGCAATGTGTTTTTGGGTCCTACGAGGACTATCGGGCAAAGAAAAAAACAATTCGTGAAAACCGCGTAGCGCATTTTCTACGGTATCGTCTTCTGGTTTTAAATGGCGGGAAAAAGCATTCTCCAGAGAGGTATGCTCTCGATAATACCGCTGGAAGAACTCCAGGAAATACAAGGTATCCGTTGCCTGAAAAGTTCGATGCTTAAAAGAGAGAAAAGCTTTGCGATCTTCTTCCCGATGATGAAGGATAAAATCATAGGGTTGTCCCCCCATCAAGCGAATCAGTTCATTGGATTTATTGATAATCGTTTTTCGCTGGCCCCAAGCCAACATAGCCGACCAAAAGCCCATAATCTCGATATCCTGTAGACGGTCAAACTGGTGAGGGATACAGATGGGATCCGTATCGATAAAATCCGGATGATTGTAGCGTTTAACCTGTTCGTCTAATTGTTTTTTTAGTTTTTTATCCATTCTATCCCTTTATATTGGAGCTTTGTCGGATTATAGCACAAGGCCGTTTTGAAAAGCATCAACTTATGCTGACTGTCCCTTAGATTTATCTGAGAATATCGTGGAATATTTAAAAATATATTTACCTTTGGCCCGGAAATTATGACAGCTACATTTACATACGCCCTTCTATTAGCCGCACTTCTGCTTGGGAAAAAAGCCTGGCGATTAATGTACGAAAAGTAGGCTTTTTACTCTGGTTTTCCGTACATCCTGAACCTCCCCAGCCCTATTCTCTGTAGAAAATGACAGAACGAGACTCTAAGTACTCCCAAACCATATTTCGTACTCCTTGTCAAATTAATGGAAGAGGCTTCCTCAAAATATT
>JBCCSR010000296.1:0-6371 GCA_039199865.1 Bacteroidota bacterium | reverse complement strand
GAATATGATCGTCGAATCATTAAGCCCGAGATTCGTTCTGCAACGAGAGAGGTCATCGGTAAATATTTGCCCGAGGAATTGTACTCGACCAAAAGAGAGGCCATCCAAGATGAAATTTTTCAGAGAACGGCCGAAGCCTGTGGAGAAAAGAATATCCGAATTGATGCGGTACTGATTCGAGATATTGAGTTGCCAGAAAAAGTAAAAACGGCCATTTCCAATAAGATCGAAGCAGAACAAGAGGCGCAGCGTTATGATTATCTGCTAGACCAGGAACGCAAAGAAGCAGAACGGAAGGTGATTGAAGCGCAAGCCAAAGCAGATGCCAACCGAATTCTGAATGCCTCCCTAACCGACAAAATTTTGCAAGATAAGGGAATTGAAGCCACTTTAGAGCTGGCCAATTCACCGAATTCCAAGGTAGTGATTGTAGGAAGTGGAGAGCAAGGGTTGCCTTTGATTCTCGGTAACTAGATTCCCCTTTTCTGAATCATAAAAGCGCAGTGGGCCATGTTATCCACTGCGCTTTTCCTATTTGGCATAGTAGAGGGAGTACCGAACTTAGCGAATCAGTGTCAAAGTACCCTTCTCGATATTTTCCACTCCATCCGCGCAGCGATAGCTCACCATAAACAAATAGACATCACTTGGTGCCAAACGACCATTGATGCGCCCGTCCCAGCTGTCAGTCAAATTATTGCTAGAAAAAACCCTTTGTCCCCAGCGATTGAAAACGGCAATAGATCCTTCAATCGGAAGATCAGTATTGAAGTAAATCTCAAACAAATCATTGAATCCATCATCGTCGGGCGTAAAAGCATTGGGGAGGGCAAAACTTTGACTGCCGCATTCCATTACATGAATCCCTACAGATGCTGTATCGCTACAGCCGTTGGCATCGTTTAAGATGACAGTATATTGTTGGTCATTACTCGGACTAGCGATCGGAGCGGCACAATTATTACAGCTGAGGTCATCGTCTGGCGTCCACATCAAGGTAAATGGAGGCGTAGCTTGAATAGTGGGCTGGAGAGAGACCTCTTGTCCACGCTCGATCAAGAGGCTAGGGGGCAAGTCAATATCGATATAAGAGATATTGGACTGATTGGAATATTGGTTGAGGTAAGCATTCAAACTTTGCCCATTCCTGGGAAGTTGAGGACTTTGTTGTTGGATGGGAATCGTCAGATCATCATTGATATTGGTGTAATAATAATTGTACTGATTCCAGATAGACCGAGTCGACACCCATGGTTCGCCAGCTGATCCGTAGGCTCTTAGTTCGCTTTCGCAGGAACAGAGCACTTCTGCGGCACCATCTTGATCAACATCGACGACAACAGGGTGCTCGTAAAGGTTGGAAGAGATACAGTCGTCGGAAAATAATACTTCGCCATTGTCGGCATTGAGGATTCTAAACTGGTCTTGGTCTCGATGAAGAATTTCGAAATGGCCATCGCCATTGAGATCAAAAATGGTTGCTCCAGAACGAGAGGACCAATCCTCCGTTTGGATTTGCCAGCGTTCTTCCAAATTTTCGCCATCGAAATCTAATAATCTCAAAGTACCATTTGAGCTGATGGCAATTTCTGGAATTTGATCCCGATCGATATCTCTGATACAAGGGAGAGAGGCCCAACCATTTGTTGTGGCCGAAAAGGTAAAACGAGCCAGTACACGAGCTTCTTGAATGTCCCAGATGTAAACGGTGGATTGGGATTGACCATCTGGACTACTGACAATCGCATCCAAATCGCCATCTGCATCCATATCACTCAAACTGGTGAAACCATCAAAGAGGTTGATCCCAAAAATACGATTTTCCAAAACCAAGCGATTGTTGGCAGCATTACTCGGATCAATGTGAACCGCATAAACTTCATTGCCAACGACCAATTCCAAACCTTCACAATAGTTGCAGTAATTATCAGGCAATACATCGGCAGCGACTGAGAAGCCCAAACCAAAACTACTTTCAAAGTCGCCCTCAACCAGTAGCGCTCCATTCAAGCTGTTAAAAATATTTGTACCGATATAAAGTTCGGGAATCTGATCCTGATTGAAATCAGCTAAGCTGGGAATGACGCCATTGGCCAGGCTATCTGAAATCCATTTCATAGCATAATCACTACCATCGTATTCGTAGCAAATCATCCGTTTTTGCAAAGCCAAATCGTTGGATGGAGCGGAACCGATTCGGAAAAAAATATCTGCTCGGCCATTCTGATCCACATCCGCAAAGCACATTTCTGCTCCGACATGCCGAAACCAGGGGGTATTGATCACCGTTTCGACCGTACCACTTTCTCCGTCAATCACCAACAGGTTTTTGTAATCAATCAGACCTTGCCAAGTGCCTCGATTACCGATAATTTCGATCGCGCCATCGCCATCTAGGTCAGCCGCAAGAGGGGTATTGTAGGGATGCCAATTGTTTCCTGGACTGGTCCATTCTCTGAGAACTTCTAAATTTTTAAAGGTGTTCTCGTCTTGACAAAATGAGAGACAGGGGGAGAAGTAAGTATCGGCACAAGGGGGAGCGTCGCAGCAATCTGGATCATAACAATCGACTAAGCCATCAAAATCATCATCAATCCCATTGTCGCAGATCTCATTGGGAGGGGGCGAAATGACATTGGCCCGGCAAGGGTGGAGTGCTACCAAGAGTAGCACAAGCAAATGTAAGATTCCTTCCTTCTTCATCGCAAAAGCGAATTAGTTTGTTGAATTGGTATTAAATATAAGACTTTATCTCTAAAAACTTGCTACGGGAATGAATTGATCTTAGGGAACGATCGGTCTTTTGCGGCAAAATTTTGACTTTAATTCTGGGAAGGCCAAGGATAGAAATGCGGAAGGGCAAAGTACAGATGGGAATTCCCAAATTGACTTTGCCCTTCTTATTTGAGCGTGAAAGTGAACGACACTTTCGATTTTTTTGTGGATCGATCTTTATTCAAAGACGACTTTTTGGCTGAGCACTCCTTTTTCGCTTCTCGCTGTGAGGAGATAGAGGCCCGCTTGAGCTACCTCACTGCGATGGATGGTGAAATCATGTTGGCCACTATTCAACGTTCCAGTGTAGATATTTCGGACGACTTGTCCCTGGAGGTTGATTAGTTGCAATTGCATATTTGAAGTGGTCTCAGCAAGATCGAGACGAACATTTACCTGGGCATCAGAAATATTGGGTTGTACCGCCATGCTCAAAAAGTGATAAGAACCAAATAATTCCTCTGTTGGGGTAGCCGTTTCGAACTGAGTGGTGGAGTGGGTGTTGACAAACTCGTAAGTATTGCCATTTTTTCGCCAGATGATAGTGGCAATTTCCAGTTTCTCTGGATCCCAGCTGGCATCAATTGTCCCCGAAAAATTATGGGTGAACTCAGTACCAGCGCTAACGGAACCATTCGTGATTAAATCACCAAAGGCATTGTCACTTAGTCCATCGCGAAGCAGACGTTCGTGCTCGGCGTTACTACCTTGTTGGGATTGAAACCCAATATGGCCATCATCGATGATATAGACACCGATGTAGTATTCACCATCAGCATCTCCGAAAAAACGGGTTTTGGTATTGACCGTTAAATCTAGGCCATCCAGCGTGGCCGTCAATCCGGCGTTGGCCAAGGGAGACTGAGCAAAATTGGCGCTTACATTGTTTTTAATTTCTGTTTGTTTCGTGGTGGTATTTCCGAAGGTAACGTTTTGGTCCATGTTGCCCAGGTAAAAGCGAGGCTGACCAGTAATGCCAAAGTTATCGGCAAGCGCACCAGATGTCGATGTTTCTAAACCTCCACTGTGGTGGACGGCCATTAAAATGGCTTCTTCATCGTTATCCACAATGATGTCGTGAAACAGATTCCAGCCCCAGGTTCCGCAGGGGGGGCACCAATCGGCGGATATCTTGGAAATCAATGTTTTTTGTACCTCGGGTACATCTTGGGCTTGTACAGTCAAGAGACTGAAAAGCAAACAAATAGGTAGTAAAACTTTTTTCATAAGACAGGTTTACTTTAAAATTCTTAGGATTAATTGAAGCAATTAGAGTGCCGTTATTGAGACGGCCCATTTTTCGGGCTTTATTGAGTACATTTTGTAATAGCTAAGACAAAATTAAAGCGCTTTTGTTGGAGAAATGAGGAAAATGCCCCAAAATGTCGTGGAGTTTAGAAAATTGTAAAAATTATGAACAATTCGCGGTGGTGAGGTATGGGCTTGAGTTTTTAGGCTAGAGGATTATGACGGAAAGGGATTTAGTTTTGGAGGAAGACCTCATCTGTTTTGGTGGTCGCATTTTCGTGTGTATCGTATGCCGTTACTTCAATTTGGTAGGGACCATTGGGAAACAAAGGCTGTCCGTTTTCGTCTGTCGCGGTGGTGTTCCAGGCGAGTTCGCTATCGCTCGGTTCGATAAAACCGCTTACACTGTCGCGAGCGTTGGTGATGATGTAATGGGAGTGGAATCTATTGAAATTGCCGGCTTCTGGTTCGAGCAAATCGTGGTGTTTGAAAACGATGGCTGCTTCTCGCCAGCGATCGGGGCTAAAAACAAATTCTATTTGGCTAAAATCGAAGGAAGCTTTGGACAGCAGTTCCTCACCATTGTGTAGAATTCGATAGTTTATTTTTTTAACACAAAGCCTTTCCCCGTAAAAGTTATTGTCGAGCCATCCACGCGTGTAGTCACCGGGATCGCGCATGCTGACGACGATGTCTACTGCGCCAGAGATGGTATCTACTGCCCCATGATCGATTAGCTCATTTGTACCATTTTTAAAAAAGTGAAAAGGGTGGAGGATGACTGGCGGGGTTTCATCCCGCAAAATGAAATAATCATCGGGAAAGAGGCTGATCAAATCCGAAAAATTATTCCAAGCCCCTCCCGATCGGAGTCGACTGCGGGTAAGGTGAATGTGCTCAATGCCCTGAAAATTGACTCGCCCCAAAAATTGTCCTTTACGGACCCTTTCACCAACCGCAACATTAAAATGATAGACATGAGTATAGACCCATGCCATTTCCGGTGCCTCCAAATCCTCGACCACCAGTGAGCGATAATATTGATCGCCTCCAATATTTGCTCGGACGGTACCCGCTTGTAAGGCATAAATGGGAGTTCCGTTGTCCAACACAAAATCCAGCCCATCATGGAAATAACAGTCTTCCGGTAGATCACCACATTGGTATTGGCCGAAATTATTGATAATAAACACATCTTGAATTAAACGTTGATGGTCTTCCTCCGTGTATGCCGGATCGTGATGAGGATAGGGAAATTTCCCTTCCGGGAAATCTACCTGATAAGTGATGGGAAAGGACTGCTCGGGAGGGGGAGGGCCGTTTGGTCCTGAGCTAGGGGGAAGCGTTTCCTCTTTTTGGCAGTGGACCATTAAAAATGCGAGTCCAATAAGCAAGATCAGGCGACTAGAGGAAAACATATAGAATTGTTTTTTCTTAAAACGCTGTACGCTTTATTGCTGCTGCTTATCCTTGGATATCCTCTCGGTAGTCCAGCTCCATTATCAATAGATCAGAAGTGGTAGCCAATTAGTAGCCAATTAAAGGCACCCAATAAAAATACAAGTATTACACTTTATTGCGAAGGATATTGTAGGTAAGTAAATGGATCATTTGTTCCGACTCTGCTTCACCCGTTCGCCTTAATAGCCTCCGGCGATTAGCCTGCACGTGTTCATTGATTCGCAACAAAGCATCTCATTTTCTTCCTTTACAAAGCGATTTGTAATAAAGTCTATTGGCGTCCTTGTAATTTTTATCAACCAACTAAGAATTTTAAGCGTGGGCTGTATCTGGCATAGAACGAAGCTACAATTGCTAACTATGCTGATTATTTTTTATACATAAGTTGAATGGTTAAAATTTATTTTTTCGCCCCAAAAAATTCTTTATTTCTAAAACGCTTGGGGGCTGCTGCGGAAAGTCCAGGCACTGCCGATTTTATCGCAAATCGAGTAAACCATAAGGCGATACCAGGCTTATGCCTATTAGTAATTTTCACGGTTGTTTCGTTTTCTCCTGGTCCATCAATTAAAGTGGCTTGTCTGTGCACTGATTTCATAATTAGTGGAAAAGGAAAGGGCATTTTGTAATAGGGTTCTCCTGCTTTCCACTCAAAATGCCAATCGCCATTTTCAGGTGTTTGTACATTGCCCACGATTTGTGTGACATCTGTTCCGCCTACGTTGATAATCCGTTCCATATCATCTGCAACTCCTGCCCAATTCTTTCCATTAGAGCTGCCTGAGGTAATCGGTTCTATTGCTCCACCCTCAGATTTCGGTAAGTGCCAAGCGTCCATAACATACTCCTTCGGTGCTTTTACAACAAAAGAAAACTCCACGTTTGGT
>JBCCSR010000295.1:0-6393 GCA_039199865.1 Bacteroidota bacterium | reverse complement strand
TGGCCTATCGAGCAGATGATCGGAGTTTGTTGATGCTCAATTATACCTTTGATGTTTCCGTTGGAGAAATTTTCAATGCGCTCACTCATGGAGCGACGCTACATCTGATTGACGAAGAAACGGCCATTGATGTTCCTCGCTTGGCCCAATTCATCAAGGAACGCCAAATTACAGTGAGCAAATTTGCGGTGGCCATGTTTAACGCCCTAGTTGATTATGATGTGGAGCTGTTTGCTTCTTATCGTTTCTTGACTTTCGGTGGAGAAGCAGCTTCTTCCCAACACATCAAAAAGGCTTTTGCGGTGACGGGACCAGGGGTACTCATCAATGCCTACGGGCCGACGGAAACAACCATCATTTCCAGCTACGAACTGATCAATAGCAATGATTTCACCACCATCAGTATTGGTCGTCCAGTCAACAATGCAAGATTCTATATCGTCGATCAAAATGGGCAATTGACAGGCCGAGGAGTGGTGGGAGAAATTTGGATTGGAGGAGATGCAGTCGCGCAAGGTTATCTCAATCGTCCCAAATTAAACACCGAAAAATTTATCGCCGATCCCTTTGCCCCTACTTCCGAAGCGCGTTTGTATCGAACGGGAGATCTAGGACGATGGCTTTCCAATGGTACCCTTGAGTTTATCGGTCGAAAAGACGGGCAAGTCAAAATACGGGGTTATCGAATCGAGTTGGGTGAGATTGAGAATGCCCTGCTCGAAAGTGGCTTGGTTCAACAGGCGGTAGTGCGTACCAAAGATGACAACAGTGGCAACAAGCAATTGGTCGCTTATGTCATTCCAAAAGAAAACTTTGACAAACTAGCCATTTTGGTTGTCCTGCAAGAAAAACTCCCTAGCTATATGGTGCCCGCCGCCTTTGTAGCCATGGAAAGTTTCCCCCGAACGGCCAATGATAAAATTGATCACCATGCGTTACCCGAACCAGAATTATTGGATCGCAGTACCGTTCCCTTCGTCGCGCCACGCAGTGCATTGGAAGAGAAAATTGCGAAGATCTGGGCAGCGTTATTGGCGATCGAACGAGTAGGTATTCATGATCACTTTTTCGATTTGGGAGGACATTCTTTACTGGCCACTCGTTTGATTGCTCGTTTGAATGAAGTAATTGATGTGCCGATCAAAATTCGAGATCTTTTCCAGCATCCAAGTTTGGCGCAGTTCGCCAATTTTGTGGATTCGCAAGAGACTAGGCTGACCATTCCAGACTTGACGCCACAAGAACGACCGGCATGGATTCCACTTTCCTTTGCTCAAGAAAGATTGTGGCTGGTTCATCAAATGACTGGAAGTTTGGCTTATCACAATGCCAATATCTTCAAGATTCGTGGTCCTTTGCACGTTCAACATTTTTGTCGTGCTTTTGAACTTTTGGTACAACGCCACGAAGTACTGCGCAGTTTAATCAAAAAGGAGCATGGCAAAGCCTATCAGGTGAGTACCGATGGGAAGGATTGGAAAGTTGAGTTTTTCGAAAGACCTCCTTACCAAAACCAGGAAGAACGGCATCAGTATTTGGAACAACTCTCTTATCAAGATTTTGATTTTAGTGAGGAATATCCAATTCGGGTGCAAATAATCCAGGAAGAAGAAAATGAATATTTACTTTCGGTAATTCTACACCACATTGCTTCTGATGCTTGGTCGGGTGCAATTTTGTTGGATGAGCTACTCCACATTTATCATGCATTAAAAACTGGCGCAGAGCCCTCCCTTCCTCCACTTAGCGTCCAGTATGCCGATTATGCCATTTGGCAAAGAAAACATTTTGGCGAAACTGCCATTCAGGAGCAACTCGATTACTGGAAACAACAGCTGACAGGAGTGAGTCCCCTCGAATTGCCAACGGACTTCCCCAGACCCAAAATTCAAAGTACCCGTGGCAACAATCAATTTTTGTTGCTGAATCCTACCTTGAGTCAACAGCTTCATCAGTTGGCCAAGCAACAGCAAGTCACTCCGTTTATGCTCCTCATGGCAGCTTGTAAGCTATTGATGCATCGCTACAGTGGCCAGGAAGACATTTGCATTGGAACTTCCGTTGCGGGTCGTACGGCAAGGGCCACCGAAGCATTGATTGGTTGTTTTGTCAATACCCTCGCAATTCGTTCGCAGGTCAATCAGCAACAATCTTTTGTCGACTTCTTACAGCAAGTCAAGCAAAGCACTTTAGATGCTTATGCCAACCAAACAGTGCCTTTCGAACAAGTGGTCAGCGCCATTGGAATTGAACGAGATTTGAGTCATAGCCCAATTTTCCAAGTCAGTTTAACCTATCAAAATACACCACCTGCTCAACAACGTTTTTCGGAAGACATTCATTTAGATGAAAGCCCTACCGAATCTCTGTCGATCAAAACGCAGCGAGATCTTAGCTTTTTTGCCAGTGAAACCGAAGAAGGTCTCCAATTGGCGATCAACTACTGTACGGATTTGTTCAATGACCAAACCGCCAAAGGAATGTTGGGGCATCTCCAACAATTGTTGCAAGCCATCGTTGAGCAAGCTGGACAGGCGATTGGACAATTGGAAATGATTGGCCAAGACGAACAAACCCAGCTGATCGAACAGTTCAATCAAACCAAGGCTGACTACCCCAAAACGCAAAGCATTGCTCAGTTGTTTGAGGCCCAAGTTGCCCTACATCCAGAAAAAACAGCCTTGGCTTTCAATGACCAGAGCTGGACGTATCAGGAACTAAATCAGCAAGCCAATTTGCTCGCTCATTTTCTGGTAGAACAACATCAAATCCAATCAGGTGATTTTGTGGGCATCCTGATGGATCGTTCAGAATGGATGATCATTTCCATCTTGGGGATTCTCAAAGCGGGAGCAGCCTACGTCCCAATCGATCCGAAATATCCAGGTGATCGGAAGGCCTTTATGATTCAGGATACAGCCATTAAAACTTTATTGATTCTTTCCGAACATCTTTTTGAAGCAGCAACGCTTGATGTTTCTACTTTTGCCTTGGACATTCAGCTGGATGAGTTGGAGCAGTTTGATCGACAAACTTCGCCAAAGGTAACCAGTCATATCCAAGACAATGCCTATATCATGTATACTTCGGGAACCACCGGACAACCCAAAGGCATCTTGATCAGGCAGCAAAGTGTCATTCAACTCGCCCACGAACAAAGGCATCTTGCAGTCAACAAAGACGATAAGGTTTTACAATGGTCTAATTTTGCCTTTGATGGTTCCATTTACGAAATTTTTGCGACTCTTCTCAATGGGGCAAGTCTTCAATTGATTAGTAGAAGAGAAGCCTCCGATCCACAACAGTTGGCCCAAATTATTGAGGAAAAAGAATTGACCATCGCCTTTATCACCACTGCCCTGTTCAACACCTTTGTTGATTTCGATGTACATGCACTCAAGAGACTACAAAAATTATTATTTGGTGGAGAAATGGTGTCTGTACATCATGTTAAAAAAGCACTAGAGGTGCTTGGCCCGGATAAACTCATCCACGTTTATGGTCCAACCGAGGCCACTGTTTTTGCCACCTACTACTCTGTCCAAGAGTGTCGAGGAAGCACCGTTCCGATCGGTCATCCTTTGTCCAACACTCAAATTTATATCGTCAATGAAAATGCTCAGCTAGCGGGCATCAATGTGCTGGGAGAAATCTGGATTGCCGGAGATGGCCTTGCGGATGGTTACCTAAATCGGCCAGATCTGAACTCCCAAAAATTTGTTGACAATCCCTTCGGAGAAGGACTTGCCTATCGTACTGGAGATTTGGCGAGAATACTCCCAAGTGGTCAAATCGAATTCATTGGCAGACGAGACAATCAGGTGAAAATTAGAGGTTATCGCATTGAGCTGGGAGAGATCGAAACGGCCTTACGGCGATCCAAATTCATTCAGCAAGCCGTCGTTACTGCTCAACAAGACCCTAGCGGCAGCAAGCAATTGGTGGCCTACGTCCTGAAAAAGGACGGCTTTGATGTCAACGAAGTAAAAATTGAGTTAAAAGAAAGTTTACCAGAATACATGGCGCCAACGGCCATCATCGAACTTGATCAACTGCCGCTAACCCCCAATGGTAAGATTGATTTAAAAGCACTGCCTACTCCAGAGTTGAGCGATTTGAGTAGCAAAACTTTTGTGGCCCCGCGTAGTGAAAGCGAAAAAGTACTTGCGCAGATTTGGCAATCCATTCTCAAGTTAAATCGTGTGGGCATCCACGATAATTTCTTTGATCTCGGAGGTCATTCCCTACTAGCGACAAGAGTCATTTCAGATATCTACAAACAATTACAAATCGAAATTTCTATGCGTGATCTTTTCCAACACAACAGCCTAGAAAGCCTTGCTGATTTTGTTGATCAACAAGAAAGCAATACTGACTTACCCAAATTAACACCACAGGAACGTCCTGAGTTTATCCCCCTATCTTTTGCCCAAGAACGCTTGTGGTTTATTGACCAATTGGCTGGATCAATCCATTACCACATGCCAATGCAGTTTACCTTCACCGGTGATTTGGATGTGAAAGCGATTGAAAAAACGTTCCAAACCATTATCAATCGTCATGAAGTACTGCGTACTGTTTTTAGAACCAATGATGAGGACCAAGCTTATCAGCATGTTCTTCCTGCCAGTCAATGGCGTTTGGATATTTCTCCGGACTTTGACGATGAAAAAGCACAAGAACAATACGTTAGAGATTTCATCAATCATCCCTTCGATTTGGAAAATGACCATATGCTACGCGTACTCTTAACGCCCATTGGCGAACAAGAGAATGAACTGACCATGGTCTTTCACCACATTGCCTCCGATGGTTGGTCCCATCATATTTTCTTTGAAGAATTGACACATATCTACTCTGCCCTAGTCGACGGGCAGACGCACGGCCTGGAACCACTCGCCATTCAATACGCTGATTTCGCCATTTGGCAAAAACGCCATTTGAGTGGACAATTGCTAGAGCAAAAAATGGCTTACTGGGAAGGGAAACTAAAAGGCGTTCAACCCCTCAATCTGCCCACCGATTACAATCGGCCCAAATTACAGAGCATGGAGGGCAACTCCGTTCGCTTTAAATTCGATCAAGCCACCAGCACGAAATTGGATGACTTGGCCCGTCAGGAGAAAGTAACGCTTTTCATGTTGTTGTTAAGTGCTTTCAAAGTATTGTTGTATCGCTACAGTGGTCAAGATGATATTTGTGTCGGAACACCAATCGCCAATCGTACACAAAAAGAGATTGAAGCACAAATTGGCTTTTTCGTCAACTCTCTAGCCTTTAGAAGCGACTTGAGTGACAACCCAAAATTTAACGATTTATTGGCCCAAGTAAAAGTGACTGCCTTGGATGCATTCAAGCATCAAGATATTCCTTTCGAAAAAATTGTGGAGCGAATCGAATCCGGTAGAGATCAAAGTAGAAGTCCTGTCTTCCAAGTCATGTTTGTTTTGCAAAACAATCCAGAGGCAGAACAATTGGAAATGGGCAAATTTGAATTGGAGATCAAAGGCAGTGAATACGAACCAGCTAAATACGACATTACCTTTTCAAGTTACCAAGATAAGGATGGCATCATTTGCAATTTTACTTATTGCCGCGATCTCTTTTCGGCAGAAAGTATGGAGCAGATGAGTCGACACTTCCAGTGCTTGGTAAAAGCCATTGTGGAAAAGCCTCATGCGCACATCGATCAGCTGAAGATGATGGACAAAGAGGAGCAAATGCAGATGATCCGTGGCTTTAGCAAAAACAAAGTGGATTATCCCAAAGATACCAATGTGCTGGAAGGCTTCGAACAACAAGTGGCCAATAATCCCAATTTAGAAGCGGCAGCCTTTGGAGAACAAAGTCTGACTTACGCTCAGTTGAATCAACAGGCAGAACAACTCGCGGGTCATCTACAAGCACAAGGAGTCGCCAAGGGAGATTTCATCGCCATCTGTATGAAACGTTCTTTGGAATGGTTATGCGCTACCATTGCTGTGGTAAAAACGGGGGCGACTTACGTACCAATGGAGTCCAACTATCCACAAGAAAGGATTAAATACTTGTTAGAAGACAGCCAGTCCTCCTGGTTGATCAGTGATGCCGATTTTGGCGCCATCATCGATCCACAAAGCAACACCAAACAATTGATTTACAATTCTGATTGGTCGGCTACTGCTCCTTATCAAAAAATTGAAAAACTCGAAGCTCGACAGTTGGTTTATGTCATTTATACTTCTGGTTCCACTGGAAAACCTAAGGGAGTCATGATCGAACATAAGGCCCTCAACAATTTTGTTCACTGGCATAACCGCTACCACCAAGTCGATACCCATACGAAGGCTACCATTATGGCCAGTATCGGTTTTGATGCCTCTTCCTTAGAAATTTGGCCTTACCTCACCAAAG
>JBCCSR010000294.1:0-6458 GCA_039199865.1 Bacteroidota bacterium | reverse complement strand
GTTTACTAGAAGGGATCAACCTGGCCACAAAACGAGAAAACTACCAAGCTCCACGGAATAAGGTAGAACAAGAATTGGCTCAAATATGGGAAGAGTTGCTGGGTATCAAAAGAATAGGCATCAGGGATAACTTCTTTGAACTCGGAGGAGATTCAATCATTACGATGCAGGTAGTTAGCCGAGCCAAACGCAATGGCATTCCCATGCGACCACGCGATATTTTTGAACTGCAAACCATCGGAGCCATTGCGGGAGCAATCAGCCAGCAGCAAGCAATTGTCCAATCGGAGCAAGGCACTTTAACTGGCGCGGTGGCCCTATCCCCCATTCAACAATTTTATTTCGAAAATGAATACCCCGGCTCTGATCATTACAATCAAGCCATCTTGTTAGAAGTAGACAAAGAAGTAGGAAGTCCGATTTTATCCGAAGCGATCAAGGCCCTCTTACAGCGACATGATGCCCTTCGCTTTAGTTACTCCCCTACTAAATCCGCTGATGGTCTTTCCCATTGGCAACAACGCTATGGCAATGCGACCGTTGAGTTGCAAATACTAGATTATACCAAACATCCCGAGGAAAGCCTCGAACAAACCATACAGCAGGCTAGTGCTCAACTGCAAAGCGAAATGGACTTGAGCCGAGGTCAATTGTTTAAAGCAATGTTGATCCAAACCCCAAAGGAAACGACCAACAATCGCTTGTTTCTGGCCATTCAACATTTGGCAGTAGATGGGGTTTCCTGGCGCATTTTACTGGATGATTTGGAACGTGCAATTGATGCCCAATTACAAGGAGTTCCTATTCAATTGGGATACAAAACAGCTTCCTATCGCGAATGGGTCAAGTCCCTGAATACTTATGTGACGAGTCATACTGTGCAACAGCAATTGACGCATTGGCAATCTGTAGTTGAAAAGTACGAGGCTCTGCCCACCGAATTGCCCGCGACAACGAGCACCTTTGCCCATCGTCGACAGTGCGTGGTTCGCTTAGATGAACAAATGACCAAAAGCCTATTGCAAAAAACCAATGCTGCCTATCAGACCCAAATTGACGATTTATTGCTGGCAGCATTGGCCAAAACCGTATGCAACTGGTCAAGTCGTACCCAACTCTTGATTGGTTTGGAAGGACATGGTAGAGATGCTTCTTTTTCCAATTTAGACTTGAGTGGTACAGTTGGTTGGTTTACCAATTTATATCCGGTAGCCTTACAGATTGCAAATGCTCAGCCATTGGATGGTCTCATCAAGTCGGTCAAGGAGCAACTGCGCAGCATCCCCGGAAAAGGAATGAGCTATGGTCTTTTACGCTATCTACATCCCGATATGGCCGTTCGACAATCACTGTCAACACAAACTTGGGATGTTGTTTTCAATTACCTCGGCCAAATCGACAATATTACGGGAGAAGGTACCCACTTCAAAATGGCCAAAGAACCGATTGGTGAAGCGATTGGAAAGACCTATCCCATGCTCAACAAATTGGAAATTGATGCCTGGATTGCCGATGGTCAACTACAATTGACTTGGAATTATTCGGAAGAGCAATACCGCAACACTAACATTCAGGCCTTGGCGCATCAGTACCTGACAGAATTGAGCTTAGTCATTCAGCATTGTGAGGCAAAATCAATCACTGAGTTTACTCCTGCTGATTTTGGTCTAAACCCCGAAGTCAGTTATCGGGAATTGGATCAATACCTCAATACCACTGAAAATGGAGTCAGCAGACGACAACAAATCAGTCGCATCTATCCATTGAGTCCAGTCCAAGAGGGAATGCTTTTCCACGGCTTGTACGATCAAAAATCAACCGCTTATACGGAACAATATACTTTTGACATTTCTGGTGAGGTAAACGTAGAGAGCTTGACTACTGCCTGGCAGAAGGTCATCCAACAACACAGCATTCTACGATCCAACTTCGTACACGCTGCCTTTAGCATCCCCGTCCAATGTGTCTACCAACAAGTGGAATTTGAGGTCCAAAAACTTGATCTGAGCAATATCGGACCAAAGGCCAACAAAGCCTGCAATTTATTTTTAACCGAGGATATTGCCAAAGGATTTAGCTACCAGGAAGCACCACTCATGCGGGTGACTTTGGTCAAACTGGATGATGCCCAATACAAAATGGTGTGGACCCTCCACCACATTATTTTAGATGGTTGGTCGATGCCCATTGTGATTAAGGATCTATTGGAAAATTACGAAGCCATTGTTTCCAAAACAGCAATGCCGATTCGAGCCGAAGATCACTACGAAGATTTCATTGGCTTTATCAATCGACAAGACAATGCGGTAGCACAAAATTTTTGGCGCACCTACATGCAAGGATTTGATACCGCTACCCTCTTGCCCTTTGTCAGCAATGGTCTAGAAAGGAATAAGGGAGGACAAAACTTAAGTGATCTCGATTTGATATTCAATGAAGTGCAAACTCAGGAGCTTCGCAATTTTGTTCAACAAAATCGGATGACCACCAATACCTTGTTTCAAGGCGTTTGGTCCTTCTTACTGTCAAACTATACGGGAAGCGAGGAGACCACCTTTGGAGTAACGGTTTCGGGAAGACCAGATCAGTTGGAAGGAGCAGATACCAAAGTAGGAATGTACATCAATACTTTGCCTCTACGCGTAAGGACCACCGCAGATCAAAACATCATTGATTGGCTATTGTCCATTCAAAACGAACATACCAAAGCCAGGGAATTTCAACATCTTGGCTTGAATGAAATCAAGGCCTGGACTTCGGTCAAAGGAGATTTCTTCGACTCTATTCTGGTCTTTAAAGACTATCCGGTGGATCGACTCTTATCCAAAACCTGGGCACTAAACATTGAAAATCTTCACGTCAAAGAACAAACCAATTACTTACTGACCATCAATGTGGAATTGAGCGATACCATTCACCTTAATTTCAATTACAATGGCCAGCTCTTACCCAAGGTGTACGTAGAAATGATTCGACAGCATTTTGCTCATGTCCTACAGCAAATCGTCAAGTCTGAACACCAACAGTTGAGTGATCTCAATTGGCCAACGGAGCTAGAACAGCAACAACTGCTACAGACTTTCAACAATACCCAGCAAAACTTTCCCCAAGCACAAACCTTTATCGATTTGTTTGAAGCACAAGCACAACAAAATGCACTCAATCCCGCTTTTCGTCAAGGCAACACCAGGATAACTTATGGTACGCTAGACGAAAAGGCCAATCGGCTGGCTCAATACCTCCGCCAACAAGGAGTAGCGGATGAAGATCTCGTAGTACTCTGTTGTGATCGTAGTCCAGATTTGATCATCGCTTTACTTGGGGTTTTGAAATGCGGCGCAAGTTTTGTTCCCATCGACCCCAACTATCCGCAGGAAAGAATCGATTATGTGATTGAAAATGCCGACGCTCGTTTCGTGGTGAGTCAATCGATATACGCCAAGTCATTTGAACAACAAAATGGAGTGACCACCATTTTGCTCGATCAATCTGTGGAGGCCATTCAAGAGCAGAGCAGTTCCAAGCCAGTGAGAAACAACAGTGCGGATAGCCTGGCCTATGTCATCTACACTTCTGGCTCTACCGGAAAACCCAAGGGAGTGATGATTGAAAATCGTTCTTTGGTCAACTTTCTTTATTCCATGACTGATACCGTCGAATTGTCTGAGCAATCAAGTGTCCTGGCGTTGACCACCTGTAGTTTTGATATTGCTTATCTCGAACTCTTTGGTCCTTTATTGCGAGGTGGACAGGTTTTTCTCGCGGAAACTGGTGCCGCCGCAGATGGATTTTTATTGCAAGATCTAATCGCAAAATATCGACCAAGCCATGTTCAAGCTACTCCATCCACCTGGCAATTGCTCGTGGATAGTGGTTGGCAAAACCAAGAAAAAGTGATCATCCTCTCGGGTGGAGAAGCGATTAAAGATAGTTTAAAAAATACTTTAACTCGTTTGAGCAGACGTCCCGTCTGGAACTTATACGGCCCGACAGAAACCACCATTTGGTCAACAGCAAAGGCATTAAAAGGCGTCGACAAAGTCAATATTGGCCGCCCCATCGCCAATACCTCTGTTTATATTGTTCGTCCGGAAGCCACAAAACTTCAGTTGGTTCCCATTGGTGTGATTGGAGAACTCTACATTGGAGGAGCGGGTTTGGCCCGCGGTTATTTCAAACGTCCTGATCTAACCGCCGAACGTTTTATTGACAATCCGTTTATCGACCATCAGGAAAAAATCTACCGCACTGGAGACTTAGCGCGTTGGTTGCCCAATGGTGAAATCGAATGTCTGGGTAGAGTCGATAACCAAGTAAAAATTCGCGGTTATCGCATCGAATTGGGAGAAATCGAATCCGTATTACAAAGTTCGGATTTGGTCAAAGCCTGTGCTTTGAGCGCCGATGCAGATGCCAACGGAACCAAGCGCCTAATTGCTTATGTCGTCCCAACAAAAGCATTCGATAAGAAGGCGTTGCAATTATTCTTGATCGACCACTTACCGGACTACATGGTTCCTGCACTGTGGATGGAAATGGAGCAATTGCCTTTGACGCCTAACGGAAAAATTGATAGAAAAGCATTGCCCGCCATTGATGCCAACTTACTGTTAGGTGATCATTTCTTAGCCCCACAAAGTGCAATGGAAAAATCATTGGCAAAAATTTGGACCCAATTATTATCCGTAGAAAAAATAGGGATTCGAGATGATTTCTTTGATCTCGGAGGACATTCTTTACTGGCAACGCGGATGGCTTCTGCCATTCGTCAGCAACTAAACTTAGAAGTCAGCATCCGCAATGTTTTTAGCCATTCCAGCATTGAACAATTGGCCCAGCATTTAGCAGAAGCAGGCCAAGCAACTAGCTCGTCCAGCATTGAGCTGATGAAACGCCCCTCACTGATTCCGCTTTCCTATGCTCAAGAACGGCTTTGGTTTCTCGACCAGCTAGAAGGAACCGTACATTATCATATGCCTTTGATTATTCAGATGGAGGGACCACTCGATGCTCCTGCTTTGGAAGCAGCCTTTAAAGCCCTAGTCGAGCGCCACGAAGTATTGCGTACGGTATTTAAAGTAAAAGAAGCCACGGCCTTTCAGGAAATGATATCCGCAGATCAATGGCAGATGACCAGAGCACCGCATCCATTTGATCAGGAAGAGCAAATAACCACCACCCTCATTGAAGAGGAGATTAATCGACCTTTTGATCTCACCCAAGATTACATGTTGCGCGCCAAGTTGTGGAAAATTGCGGACCAGAAATATATGTTGGTCGCTACTTTGCACCACATTGCTGCTGATGGCTGGTCGCTCTCCGTTTTGGTCAATGAGCTGGCGGCGCTCTACCGAGCAAAGACCGCGCATCATAAAGTAAGTTTTCCCTCCTTACCTCTTCAGTATGCGGATTATGCCTTATGGCAACGCCGTTCTCGCGAAGAGGGTCAACTGGAAGATAAGATGGCCTATTGGGCGACAAAATTAGCAGATGCTGCTCCGCTGAATTTGCCTACCGACTTTAGTCGCCCTGCTGTTCAAAGTACCAAGGGCAACACGCTAAACTTTCAGCTGGATCAAGCCTTGTGTCAATCTCTCCAAGCAATGGCACAGCGGGAAGAGGTAACTTTATTTATGCTTTTACTGACGGTCTTTAAAGTTCTTTTGCATCGATACAGTGCTCAAACCGACATTGCGGTTGGCACCCCGATTGCCAATCGAACGCAGAGCGACTTAGAACCCTTGATTGGATTTTTTGTCAATACCTTGTGCCTGAGAAGTGATTTGAGCAAAAATCCAAGTTTTGCTGAACTATTGCAACAGGTGAAGACAACAACCATGGAGGCCTATGCCCATCAGGAAATCCCCTTTGAGAAAATTGTTGAACACATCATGCCACGGAGGGACCGCAGTCGAAGCCCTCTTTTCCAAGTCTTATTTAGTTTGCACAACAATCCTAAGTTACCAACATTAGACCTCGGGGAAGTCCAGTTGACCGTTTCCGATTTTGTTCATCAAACAGCGCAATACGATCTGACTTTTAATTTACACGAAACAAGTGTCGGCTTGAGGCTGGGCGTAGAATATTGTACCGACCTATTTGCCGCTGACAGTATCCAACGGATGGTTGGACATTTCCAAAACCTCCTCCGTGCAGTGCTGAATACCCCAGAAGAAAAGATTGCCTACTTGCCGATGCTTGCCAGCGAGGAGCAAGCCCAAATATTGGCGCCTAACAGCACAAGTCTGCAAGCACCAGTAGCACAATCGAGTTTCTTGGATCTATTTGAAAGCCAGGTCCAACAAAGCCCTGATGCCATTGCACTGACGTTCGAAGAGAAGCAATGGACCTATCGGGAGCTCGATAAACAGAGCCGTCTACTGGCAGGCCATCTCCACACTAGTTACCAATTGGAACCCGATGATATTATCGGTGTGATGATGCATCACTCCGACTGG
>JBCCSR010000293.1:0-6480 GCA_039199865.1 Bacteroidota bacterium | reverse complement strand
TGCTAGCTATGCACAAGCAGCAAATGGTCATTTGGGCAAATGGCAAAAGGAGACCAAAATAAATTGGGATGCCTTTCTAGAACGGCTTAGCCAGCTGGCCAAGAATCAGCATCAGTTGCCTTGGGATCAAAAACAGTATGCGAAGCAAGTAAGACAATTGCTGCTCAAATGCGATTTTCCTGAATTTGAAAATGTGAAAAAAGAGATGGAGGCTTATGAAAACAGAAGACCCGATTGGTTCGAGGCTGCAAGTTTACATTATGAAGTTGATTTTCAGGTATCCCTATTTCAGTTTGAAAAAGGGGAGTACATTCCCCATCATGATCATCCCGATATGACGGGCGTATTAAACGTGGTTTCTGGAAGCATTCTAGCTAAAAATTACAATATCGAAGAACAATATTCTTCAACTGAAGATCTTGAGTTGGATAGACAAGAGGACGGAGGGCAAAAATGTATCATCCGGGAAGTTGGGAATGAAATCATTAAAGGGGGGAATGTGGGAACGCTTACTGCGCACGAGGGAAATATCCATTCCATCATGCCAATGGAGTTTACTCAGCTTGTAGATGTTTTTACACCAGCATATCATCAGAATACGAATGGTACTTGGTTTAAGGTCAAGGAAGAGGAATGGTATCAAGGCCTGGAAAACCTTTATGAGGCAGAGTACTCGGCGGAAAGGCCAGAATAAAGTTGTGAAATTCTAGAGGCAATCCATTTTTTAGTTACACTAGTACTAGGACATACATTCTCCGCATTGGCCGATCAATAAGAAATTAGCAGAGTCTACTTTGTGATTGGGAAGTGAAGGAATGGTGATCTCAAGGGCAAGGCACTCAATTTTACCGCAGTCACTGCATTGAAAATGCGGATGGGAATGAGGACTCGTGTGATGGCCACCATCGCAGGTGCTATACTTGGCATACCATTTGAGCCCGTCTTTACCCATAAATGAGTGTAGGATGTCTCCCTTTTCCAAACGCTCAAGAATCCGATATACGGTCGTGTTATTGATTTCCGGGCGAAGTTGGTCCACCAATTCTACAACAGAAATGGCTGCATTGCTTTGATCAAATATCTCTAGTAATCGCTTGACGGATTTGGTTTTTCTGATAATTCCCATGACACAAATTTAATGCAACCACGTTGCATTAGCAAATTAATTCCTATATTTGCAACTGTGTTGCAATAAAAATCTGTTATGATTCAAATACAAAACGCATCTAAATCCTTCAAGGGCAAACCCGCTGTTCAAGAATTGACACTTCAGGTGGGGAATGGAGAAATCCTAGGCTTGCTCGGAGCCAATGGAGCGGGGAAGTCGACTACTATCAACATGCTGTTAGGCTTTATCAACCCTGATTCCGGTACCGTCACCATTAACAATATGGATACCATTGAAAAAGCGGAAGAGGTGCGTAAGCTGATTGGCTACATTCCAGAAAACGTCAACCTATACGCCTATTTGTCGGGTTTGGAAAATCTAGATTACTTTTGTCGCCTGGCAGGATTAAAATACAAGAAGGCAGAGTTAGCTGATTTTTTGACTACTTGTGGTCTACAAAGCGAAGCACACCATCAAAAAGTATCAGACTACTCCAAGGGAATGAGACAAAAGGTGGGTATTGCCATTGCTTATGCGAAAAAAGCACAGGTATATCTCTTAGATGAGCCAGCCAGCGGTTTAGACCCCTTGGCTAGCAATGAACTATCGGCCCTATTGAAGCAATTGGCCGCAAAGGGGGCAACGATTCTTATGGCTTCTCATGATATTTTTCGGGTCCGTGAGGTTTGTCATCGCATTGGCATTCTCAAGAAAGGTACTTTGGTTAAAGAACTTCGTAGCGAAGAAGTGAGTGCCAACGAGCTGGAGAGTCTGTATTTACAATACATGAAAAATTGATTGCGATGATGTGGCAAATCATAACTAACGAATGGAATGCACTAAGCCGAAATCGAATCCTGTTGGCGATCAGCCTTTGCTTTTTCTCCGTACTCCTCCTCTCGGTTTTTTTGGGAAACCAGCAAACCGAAAAGCAAATGGCGCGTTATGAACTGGCCAAAGATAAACTTCGAAAACAATGGGAAAGCATTGATGCGATGAACCCGCACGGCGCGGCGCACTACGGTACTTACGTCTTCAAACCCACCAATCTGTTAAGTAGCTTGGATGAAGGGGTAAACAGTATGACGGGCAATGTACTTCGGGTAGAAGGCCATGTACAAAATGAGATCGTTCATTCGGAAGCCTCCCAAATGCAGTCGGTCTCAAAATTTGGAAAACTCAAAAGCTCGCTACTCCTACAATATGTCCTGCCTTTGCTACTGCTATTTTTGGCGTTTCATAGCGTGAGTAGCGAAAAGCAAAGTGGTCGTCTCAAGTTAATCGTATTACAAGGCGCTCGACCCTCCTCTTTAGTTTGGGGCAAAACTTTGTCCATATGGTTGTACGGTATGGTACTGTTGACTTTGACCATCCTGATTTATGCGCTATTCAATTGGCAAAGTATAGGTGCAGAAATGGTCAGCCGAACTAGCCTTTTCTATTTGTCTTATGCGTTGTACTACTTTATTATAATCGGACTTACAGTCTTGTTTTCTGCTCGATGGCAAAGCCCTACCGTGGCATTGACTTCAATGCTGAGCATTTGGATCCTCTGGACCATATTTTTACCCAGTATTTTATTGAGTTCAGTGGAAAAATGGCATGAACTACCCAGTCGTAATGCCTTTCAAGCGGGCATGAAGGAAGATCGGTCCAAAGGAATTGATGGGCACAATCCGTCTGATGAACGAGCAAAGGAGCTCAAACAGCAGACGCTACAGGAGTATGGCGTAGACAGTGTTTCCCAACTCCCCATCAACTTTGATGGTCTTAGGATGCAAGCTGACGAAGAGTATGGCAATCAAGTTTGGGACAAGCATTTCGGTCATTTACGGGAAGTTTTTGCTCAACAGAAAAAGAGCTATCAATTGGCTGGAATTTTCAATCCCTTTATTTCTTTGCAAAATTCGAGCATGGGCTTTTCTGCTAGTGACAATCTACACCATCAGGAGTTTTTGGTACAGGTAGAAGAATACCGTAGAGGCTTTATAAAAGCACTCAATGATAAACATGCCTTTGGGGGCTCAAAGACGGGCGACTGGGGCTGGGAAGCTGACAATCGTTTTTTCAAATCGGTTCCCGATTATCACCATCAACCAGTTGCCTTGGCTGCTGTTTTTCCGAATTACCAGCTAGACTTGCTCTTGCTCGTCGCTTGGACGGTTTTGGTAGGCTTGTTTTTGGGATTTGGAACGAAAAAATTGCAGATCTTATGAATGGGTTGAGCATATGTCTATATGAGTGGAAGCACTTTATCCGAAGTCCCTTTAAGGTCATTGCTTTAATCCTCTTTGTATTGGCTGGAATTTATGGCTTACACAATGGAGCCAATCTCTACCACAAGCAAATGGCAGAGATCGATAAAATAAAGGAAAAAGTTGAAAAGGAAAGGAAGACCTACCTTGCTTACTACGATGAAGGGAAAGCAGGTCCAGAAAATAGACCCTGGATCAATATGGGAGCTCCTTTTTGGGCCGTTTGGTTCAGTCATATCTATCATTTCAAGACCCCTTCACCGACATTGGTCTACAGCATGGGGCAGGCTGAGCAATACGGATTTTATAAGCGAGTGACTTTCTGGGCAAGTCCCTACGATGCTGACATGACCAAAGAAATTGCCAATCCAGAACGCCTACAAGTTGGTACTTTAGACTTCTCTTTCACCCTTCTATTTTTGCTTCCGCTGTTATTGCTCATTTTACTGTACAATCTCAAAAGTCTGGAAGCTGAACAAGGGTTTTTGCCTCTAATCGAGGTACAGGCTGCTTCGGGCAACACTTGGCTACTGAGTAGATTGGCATTTTATGTTGGATTGGTGTTTGTCGTGCTCCTCGGATTACTTTTGTATGGTGCATTGCTCACGGATTTATTTTCTGAGGCAGCTATTGCCATTGGACCAATACTACTTTACACTTCATTGTACCTCATTTTTTGGTCGTTTCTCTATTTTTTAGTTTTGAGGACGGGCAAGCATATCATGGGGAATACACTCAAGATGGTAGGACTCTGGTTGGTATTTGCCTTTATCATCCCCGCTACGGTACATCAATGGATAAGCATTGAACAACCAGCCAATTTGATGACGGACCTCATTGATGCAAAGCGGGAGGAGGGGAGAAAAATTTATGATCTACCGGATAGTATTTTTCAGGAAAAGTTAAACACCATTTTTCCAGAGATCACGGACAGTCCGATTGCAACAGATGACACCAAAAGACCCGATGCTTGTGATGACTCGGCCTCGGCCCTGGCCAACGAATTGATGAAAAAAAGCATTGCGATAATAGAAGGCGATAATGATACAAAAAATAAGTTGGTGCGAAACAGCTACTGGTTTAGTCCCGTTACATTTTTTCAAAACCGGCTCAACCAGCTTGCCCAAACCCATTTTGATGATTATCAGCAGTATCGGGATGAAATTCAAATATTGATTGACAATCAAATTCGTACCATGGTTTTGGATACTTGGAACGATGTAAAGGTCGACAAGAAAAAATATTTGGAATATTATCAAACATTGAATATCTAAGACGAGAGTATAAGCTGAACGATGGATCAATGAGATCTCGCAGTATTACACAAATCGTAAAAAGTAATTGAAAAATGATCGTAAAAACAAGGCCTAAATCAGACGTGATCGGCGCAATGGCTAGCGGGCTATGCGTTTTACATTGTCTGGCCACGCCCTTCTTATTTATAGCGCAAACTTGCTCAGTGAGTGATTGTTGTAACTCCGGACCAGTTTGGTGGAGTGCGATAGATTATTTATTTGTTGGAATTACCTTTTTTGCCGTATATCATTCCAGCAAAAGTACCAGCCAAGATTGGGTGAAATATGCCCTATACACGACTTGGGTAATGTTAACATTCTTGGTTTTGAATGAAAAACTAGGTTTTCTTCCGATAGCCGAATACTGGAAATACTTAACTGCCTTCGGATTAATTAGTGTACATATGTACAATCTGAAGTTTTGTCAGTGTGTAGAAGAGCCCTGTTGTGTAGCTTAGTCTGGACGCCATAGCGATCTGTTTTGAGTAAGTTCGTCTGGGGACAAATTGCTGCCTTCTAAGTAGATTTGAATAACTATTTTGAATAACCTTTATGATGATCTCAACTAAGAAAAAATACGCAAATGCCATTCAAAGCAAGCATGAAGCAGCTTTGCAAGAAATTCATTCAAAGCCAAAGAACATTGCGATCTATCAGCGCGATATTCAACCTCTAAAGACGGAGCTGGCTCAAATTGCGGCGCAAGTCATCGAATGTCGAACAAGTGGGACCGTAGAGGAAGTTTTATCGGATTTGAAAAATTATTTTGATCATCATCTGACCAATTGTCCGGGCTTGCTTACCGATGTTGGCGAGGTCCTGGAACTATTTAGAAAAATAACTCAGGCTTCTTCATTTCGGTTACAATTAATGACGGTTAATACGGATATGTGTCGAAAATTTCATACAGATATCAATGTATTACGATTATTGTGTACTTACATTGGTCCGGGTACACTCTGGGTCCCTGACGAGATAGTCAACTACAAAGCCTTACTAAGAAGAGGAGAGAACCAAGAGATCGTAAGTAATGAGCAGGAAATTCAGCAAGTACCCACAGGAGATGTTGTAATTTTAAAGGGAGGATTATATACGGATGCCAATCCTATTTTACACCGAAGTCCCACCATTGAAGAGAACGGAGATAAACGACTTTTATTGAGAATTGATACCAATGAATTTTTAGATTTTTTGACTTAAATTAAAGTGCTTGCTTAAAGCCAGCCCCCGGTATTCTATTGCTCAGAAAATCAATTGGTCGAGTAGATTGACTGGAAAAACGCTAACACTATTTTTGCTGCGAATGCTTAACTATATTCTCGACGCCCAAGACAGGTTGTACTATAGTGATTAATTTATATGTGTTTTTTTGAATAATTGAAAATTGTTTTTATCTTTACTTCCATTCCTACAATAACAATCAAGAGTTAATTGATTGCTCATGATGCTTCCGAGCAATTAATACAACTGTACACAATGGGTATACATGATGTAGTGGCGTAGCATTTAGTTCATGCGTGAAGTCATGCGTATCTCACTTACTTTCGATGTGTCTACAATGAATTGTAAAAATTCTGTTTCACACAAATGATGCTTCAGAACATATCACATGCGGCTGAAAAGTCAATTTGTTTTTAATGATGTCCCTCTTTTAATTGTTTGACCTAACAATATCGGTGCATGGATAGTAGCAGTCTAATTCAGCTGCTGCATCAAGTACTGACGGAATCAATCATTCGTGGTTTGACTTCGTTTGTGATATTGACTGAATTCTGATCAAATCTAACTAACTGGTGTTTCAAAATAACCCAATCCGGTTAGA
>JBCCSR010000292.1:0-6481 GCA_039199865.1 Bacteroidota bacterium | reverse complement strand
CATCGCACCGACGGCGCCGGCGCGGCGATCGAAGCGACCAACGGCGCCGGCCCTCAATACTATTTTGCCTTTTACCCGTAACGTAATTGGCCCCATGGATTATACTCCTTTGGCCTTGAGCCCGTCTACGCATCCACGCAAAACTACATTGGGGCATGAATTGGCACTGACGGTACTTTTTGAATCGGGAATTGTCCATTTGGTGGAAAAACCATCGGCCATTAACCAATTGCCTTTTGCCACCAAAGTATTGCTCAAATATTTGCCCAGTCGCTGGGATCAAACCAAGTTTTTATTGGGTTGGCCAGGGAAAGATGTAATTATCGCTCGACAAAGCAAAGCACTTTGGTACGTTGCGGGAATCAACGGCGAAGGAAAAGAGAAGAAAAGAAAATTGGACCTGCGAAGTTTGGGGACTGGACTCTTTGAAATTGAATACCACAAAGATGATCTTGCTATCGGAAAGCTCACTACGGAATTTATAAAAGTACAATCGGTGACTCCCATAGATATCGTCCTGCCTCCATATGGAGGGTTTTTGTTGAAAATTCGAAAGCCATAAGTGACCTCATCCTCAATACGCACCATGAAAAAAACTCCTTCCTCTGTCTTTTACTGCCCTTCGTCCTATGGACCTGTGGCACAGAAAACTCCGTTCCAGTCAATTCTGCTACCGAAGCCTTGCATGCTCTTTTCAAAAAGGAATGGGATTTTCGAATGAAAGAATCACCAATGTGGGCCACGAGTTTGGGCATCAATCAATACAACGATCAATTGCCTTCGGCCAGCCCGGAGGATGCGAATCGGAGAGCAGAGTTTTGGCGCAATATTTTGGTGGACTTGACCCAAGTTGACCGATCAAAATTGAGCGAACAAGATCAGGTCAACTACGATTTGTTTAAGTTTATTCTCGATGATGATATTGAGCAGGTCGCCTATGAATCTTACTTGATCCCCATTGCCAGTGACGGCGGTTTTCATACCAGTTTGATCTACAGCATCAAGGATAGTCCCTTCAACACGACTGAAGATTATCAGCATTTCATCAAGCGATTGGAAGGAGTGAAAAAGTACATGGAGCAGCATATCAATTTGATGCGGATGGGTTTGGAGAAGGGGTGGTCGGTTCCTCAGGTGGTCTTGAAAGACTACGAATTGGCTTTGGTCCCTTATATAAATAAAGATCCCCAAAAAAGTGATTTTTATCAACCCTTTCGGGAAATGCCGGAACAGATTGCTCCATCAGAACGTGAGGAAATTCAGCAAAAGGCACAAGCCGCGATTACTGAAAGTGTGATTCCCGGTTTTCAATCGTTTCATGATTTCTTGGTGAAAGAATACCGTCCGAAGGCACGTACGACTTTAGGGGCAAGTCATTTTCCAAATGGAAAAGCCTATTATGCACAGCGTACCCGTTATTTTACGACACTTGATATTGAACCAGAAGAGATTTTTCAAATTGGCGAAAAGGAGGTGGCCCGGATTCGTCGAGATATGGAAGCCATCATTGAGGAGTTAAATTTTGAGGGCAGCTTTTCAGACTTCTTAAATTTTCTACGTACGGATCCACAGTTTTATGCCAAAACGCCAAGAGAATTGCTTCGAGAAGCGGCTTACTTTTCTAAAAAAATTGATGCCGCCTTACCTCGCTTTTTTGGAAAATTACCTCGTTTGCCCTACGGCGTTGCGCCAGTCCCAGATGCCATTGCGCCAAAGTATACCACGGGAAGATATGTGCCTGGCTCTTTGGCCAACCATCAATCGGGTACTTACTGGGTCAATACCTACAAACTAGAAAGTCGCCCCCTCTATGTCTTGCCTTCATTGACTTTACACGAAGCTGTTCCCGGCCACCATTTACAAATTGCACTGGCCGAAGAAATCGAAGGTGTTCCCGAATTTCGTAAGCATACTTACTTGAGTAGTTACGGAGAGGGATGGGCATTGTATTGTGAGTGGCTAGGATTAGAACCTGGGATTTATGAAACGCCCTACAGTCGCTTTGGACGGCTAACCTACGAAATGTGGCGAGCGTGTCGCTTGGTGGTGGATGTAGGAATTCATCAAAAAGATTGGACGCGTGAACGAGCGGTAGAATTTATGGCTTCCAATACGGCTTTATCTTTTCATGAAGTGAATACGGAGATAGATCGCTACATCGCTTGGCCAGGTCAAGCCTTGTCCTACAAAATGGGAGAGTTGAAAATTCGAGAACTGCGCAAAAAAGCAGAAGCCGCCTTGAAGGAAAAATTCAACCTTCGAGACTTTCACGATTTGGTTTTGTCCAAGGGCGCAGTACCCATGTATGTGTTGGAAAAAATGGTGAATCAGTACATCAAACAAAATCTTTAGTGCAAGCGGAATGCGGATCTAAAGCAGATCAGGCATTCCATCCATTTGCTCACATCACAATTTTTTTCAAAATGATATCAACACGACGGTTGCGTAGACGACCTTCTAAAGTGGAGTTGTCGTAGACTGGGTTGAGTTCGCCAAAATCTTCGATGGCAATGGCTTCGCGATCGATGTTCAATTTCATGATTTCTTGAATGGCCGCCTCACTTCTCATTTCTGACAACCAAGCATTGTATTCTTTGCTACCGATGTTGTCGGTATGGCTATGAACACTAATATCGTATCCTTCTAAGCCTGGAATACCTTCTAAAAATTCTTGAATCTCTTGCTTTTGTCGCCCATCAATGTAATAATTTCCTCCACCAAAATAAACGCTTTTGATGTGGTGCATGGGCTCCTCTTCCTGGCTAAAGGCAAGATTACTCAAAAGGAGAAGAAATAATACGAGGCGAATTTTCATTGTTATGGATTGACGATAGAATTTGATGTTAGTACTTGGAAAAGACGGAATCTCTTTTTTTTAGTAAATTTAAGCGTGATCTGTAAGGATTGATTCAATTTAACTTTATTTCGATGATGAAGCAATTTTTGATCTTGCTATTGTGGAGTGTTGTCGTTCAAATAGCTTGGACCCAAACGACCGACCCCAAGGATACTGAAGTTTGGAAACCTGTTCCCCTAGTGGTTCAAGCTGGACAAGGGACTGCTCCGCCCTCTGATGCCATTATTTTGTTTGATGGAACGGGCCTCAACAATTGGGTCTCCAAAGACGGTGCTCCAGCCGCTTGGTCGGTGGAAGATGGGGCAATGACCGTTGTGGCCGGAACTGGCGATATTTTTAGTCGTCGACATTTTGGAGATGTTCAATTGCATCTGGAATGGCGTACTCCAGCAGTAGTCGAAAGCGAAGGTCAGGGGCGAGGCAATAGTGGCGTTTTTTTACAATCCAGATACGAAGTACAGGTTTTGGACAATTATCAAAACAAAACCTATCCAAATGGTCAGGCAGGAGCGGTTTACAAACAATACATTCCCTTGGTCAATGCTTGTCGTCCTCCGGGGGAATGGCAAAGCTATGATATTTTTTACACGGCTCCCCGATTCAACCAAGATGGCATTCGCATTCAACCGGCTTACCTGACGGTGGTTCATAATGGGGTGTTGATTCAAAATCATGTTGCAATCCAGGGAACGACGGAGTACATTGGACTTCCTAAAAATAAAGCTCATGGGCACGCTCCGATTCAACTTCAAGATCATGGCAACCCGGTGAGCTATCGCAATATCTGGGTACGTGAATTATAAATCGTTTATCGTAAAACCATAAAACATCACCTATGACTCGTCAATTATTTTGGATCAGTTGTTTGTTTTTTATCAGTCCATTTTTGCTCAAAGCGGAGCTTCAGTTGAGTGAACTTATTGGAGACCACATGGTCATGCAGCGCAACCAGCCTGTTGCCTTGTGGGGCTGGGCCAAAACCGGTGCTGTGATCCAATTACAATTTCAAGAACAGAATTACGAGGCAAAGGCCTTGGGAGAGGAGGGGAAATGGATGTTTGAATTGCCTCCGATGCCCGCGGGAGGGCCTTACGAAATGAAGATTTCGGGAGACGGAGCGACAATTGTTGTCAAAGACATTTGGTTGGGGGATGTTTGGATTTGTTCTGGACAATCCAACATGGAGTGGACGGTGATCAATAGCCAGGATGCGAAGTCGGAAATGGCGACGGCCACAGATGGAAACATTCGACATTTTAAAATCCCTAAGTCATCATCCTACGAAAAAAAGGATCATTTAGCTGTTGCCAACTGGGAGGTTTGTACCCCAGCAACGGTTGGTGATTTTACTGCTGTTGGCTATTATTTCGCTCGTGCTCTGCGCAAAGAGCACGATGTTGCGATTGGTTTGATCAATACCAGTTGGGGAGGCAGTCGCATCGAGGCATGGATGAGTCATGAGTCTTTGGGGTATGAATCTCCTGAGATCTTGATTCAAGAGCTCAAGGATAAAAAAGCGGAGGCAGAAGCAGAGATCAAGGCCTTGTTTAAAGACCGACTTGGAATCGTTCCAACGGAGGATTTGGGTTGGCAGGAGGGGAAGGCCTTGTGGGCCGCCAAGGACTTTGACGATAGGGATTGGTCTGAGATGACGCTCCCAGGGGTTTGGGAATCCCAGGGTTTGGACCGCTTGGATGGGATTGTCTGGTTTCGGCGAAGCATTCAACTGAGCGAGGAGCAGGCAAAAAATGGATTGCGCTTGCATTTGGGAAGCATTGATGATTCCGATCAGACTTGGATCAATGGTCAGATGGTAGGACGTACCGATATGGCCTGGAACAAACAAAGGATCTATGAGGTGGATGGCCAATACCTGAGCGCAGGAGAAAATATCATTGCGGTAAGGGTTGAAGATACTGGGCAAGGGGGAGGATTTCATGGAGATCCCCGTTTGCTATTTTATCAGATTGCCAATGAAAAATGGCCCTTGCATGGTCCCTGGAAGTACAGAGTAGGTAAAGTCAGTATGATGGCGGATGCCGGTGCACATCACACCCCAACTTTGCTATACAATAAAATGATTCACCCCATTTTGGATTACCCCGTTTGTGGGACCATTTGGTATCAGGGAGAATCGAACACAGGTAAAGGAGATGATTTCCAATACCGAGAGCTGTTTCCCAAGATGATTGAGGATTGGCGGACGGCTTGGAAATGTGGCCCTTTTCCCTTTTTGTTTGTTCAATTGGCCAATTTTGGTCAAGTACAGGATCAACCGGGATACAGTGGATGGGCGGTCTTACGAGAGTCGCAAAGCAAAACCTTGGCACTAAAAAATACGGCTCAAGCAGTAATCATTGATATTGGCGAAGCGGATGACATTCATCCACGCAATAAGCAAGATGTTGGCGAACGGCTGGCCTTGGCCGCTCGGCATTTGGCCTACGGAGAGACGATCAGTTACTCGGGACCGGTCTATCAATCCATGACCGTGGAGGAGGGACAGATTCGCCTGCAATTCAATCATTTTGGTGAGGGGCTGTTGGCCAAAGATCGTTATGCTTATCTGAGAGGATTCAGCATTGCTGGCGCAGATCGACAGTTCGTTTGGGCCAAAGCGCGAATAGAAGGAGATGAGGTCATTGTCTGGAACGAAAATGTATCGAATCCAGTCGCCGTACGTTATGCTTGGGAAGAGAATCCTGAAGATTCCAATTTGTACAACAAAAAGGGCCTTCCGGCTAGCCCTTTCCGTACCGATGATTGGAAAGAGTAAATATTGGTGAAGTTTTTGATATGAAAACACAGAGGTAAGGATGAGGTAGCTAGATAGGTTTTAAAGCTAAACGATTAGAGAAAACAATGACACGAGTAGCCATTCCACTTTTACTACTTTTGTGCCTGTGCCTAGGCATGGGAACCTGCAAAAAAAAGACGACCGAAGGAAAGGGAGCTTTAACGATTCCCATGGAAGAAATCGAGCCTGCTTTAAAAGCAAAGGAGTTGCCCCGACCAAATGTGGATCCCAAAACGGTGAAAACGGGTGATGTCATCGATTTTTACAATGGTGTTCCCGTTTATTTCAATGGCAATACTTTTCATACTGCTGGCCGACATTTGAGCGAAGATGGCTACAATTATGGTTTGAGATGGCAATGTGTTGAATTTGTCAAACGCTACTACTACGACTACCTCAATCATGAAATGCCCGATACTTATGGCCACGCCAAAGATTTCTTTTTGCCACAACTGAGAGATGGGCAGTACAATTGGCTACGCGATTTACAGCAATTTCGCAATGGAGGAACCCTTCCTCCCCAAGTAGACGACATCATCGTATTTACTGGAGACGAATATGGCCACGTCGCCATTATTTCCAAGGTAGAAGCGGAGCAAATCGAGATTGTCCAGCAAAATGTGGGCATCGCTTCTAGGCATCAACTCAAATTGATGAATAGCAAAGGCCGTTATTACGTGATGAGTAAGGCGGTCATCGGCTGGTTGGGGCGGCGAGACTAAGTTGATTCATCCCTGAAATCTTCATGATCCGCATGGTCCTCCTGCGAGATTTACTTATTTTTATAGGCCCAAACAGCGTTTTCCTTTCTTTTTCAGTTAACCAAT
>JBCCSR010000291.1:0-6491 GCA_039199865.1 Bacteroidota bacterium | reverse complement strand
GGATAATTGTACTGCAAAAGCGAATGGGCTCAATAATAAGTGTCATCAATAGGTTTATTCCTAATCATTTAAAGCGCTCCCCTCATCTCCATCGGAAGGCGGCGATACTTACCTATATTCATTTATTTATTTTTTTTATCATTTTGCTCAACGGGGTTTCCTGTTGGTTGTACTTTCCTGAAAACAATGTTTCACTGGCATTTGCAGGCTGTTTACTAGGCATCTTGTTCTGGGTCTTTCAACGATGGGGCAACCTGCATCTATCGGGCAATTTGCTAGCCTTGGGGTTGGCGGCGGTATTGATTCCTTCAGTATTTGTTTCGGGAGGCTACTTTTCGGATAATTTTCTGTGGCTCATTTTGGCGCCCATGTTGGCCTTTTTGTTTGGGACCAGCAATTCTGGAAAAATTTGGAGCTTTGCTTTATTGGGCTTTGCGATTGCCCTGTGGGCTTTAGAACAGTATGGTGGCTTAGCTTTTAAGGACCAATACTTACAATTTGATGGAAACTACTTTTTCATTAGCTACTTCTTTTTAATCATTGCCATTTTAGGGATCATTTCTATTTTCAAAAGAGGACAAGAGGACATTATTAAACTCTTGCTCAGACAACAAAAAATATTAGAAAATCAAAAAAAGGAAATTACGGAGCAAAAGGAAAATCTCATAAAGAAAGAAGAAGAACTCCGAGCATCCAACAAAGAGTTGGAACAATTTGCTTACGCAGCCTCCCACGACCTCAAAGAACCTTTACGCGCCATAAAAATTTATACTCAAATCCTTGAGAAAGAATTACAAGCACACCTTAACGAAAACAGTCGGGAGTACATGGGCTTTGTTACGGGAGGGGTAGAGCGCATGCAAAAATTGCTCGACGATTTACTCAATTATTCTCGTTTGGGGAAAGGACAATATAGACAAAGAGAAGTAGATCTCAACGATGTTCTATTTTTAGTCATCAACAATTTGATGGGCAGAATGACCGAGACACAAACCGCGGTCTGCTCCAATCCACTACCCATTATTTATGCTTCTTCAACTGAAATGACCCAATTGTTTCAAAATCTAATTAGCAATGCAATCAAGTTTAGAAAGGAAGAGACCATTCCGCGAATACAAATTCGAACCGAAGAGCAGGAGGCAGCATACTTATTTCAAGTAAGCGATAATGGGATCGGGATTGCCAAGGAAAATCAACAAAAAGTATTTGCTCTGTTCGAACGCATTCACAGCAATACGGAATACGAAGGAACGGGGATCGGATTGGCGACCTGCGAAAAGATTGTGAAAAAATTAGGAGGAAAGATCTGGTTGGAATCAGAGCTGGGTAAAGGAACTACTTTTTACTTTTCCATCCCCAAACTTCAGATGATCCAACAGACTTTGAACTGAATCCACTCATTCCTAACTATTCATTGATAGATTCGATCTAGACGGAAGGAATGACCCCCGATTAATTTTGTATGGCCACAAGCAAAGACATGATCTTGGCGTGTAATTCTCTAGGCTTAAATGGTTTGCTCAAATAATCATTGATGCCGATTTCCATACAGCGATTGGCTTCCTGTTTTGAAGAGTTGGCCGTAAGGGCAATGATGGGTACATTGCTGAACTCTCGGACTTTCATTGAGGCCTCGATTCCATTCATCACCGGCATTTGGATATCCATCAGAATCAAATCATAGCCGTGTTCCTTGTATTTTTCAACACCTACCAATCCGTTTTCTGCAATATCGACGGAGACCAAATCTGACCAAGTTGTCAGGACCTTTTTCGTAGCAATCTGATTGAGAAAGTGATCTTCCACCAAAAGGATCTTCAGCGGTGTAACGGGGCGATCGCTGGTCTTAATGGCAATGCGTTTGGCTACTTTAGCAGGCAATTGAACATCAAACTGAGTACCGCTATCTTCTTTACTAGAAATCTCGATGTTACCTTTGAGCAATTGAACGAGTTTATTGACAATTGCGATACCGATCAGCGATTTTTTATTGTCGTCTCCCTCTTCGGGAACCACCTCCAACAATTTTTCGGCTTCGCGCAAATCCTGAATTTCAGCTTTGCTCAAGACTTTATTTTTGATGCTGACTTTGAAACACAATTTGATTTCATCGTCGGAGAGGTGCTCTACTCTGGCCAACATCCCCATTTCTCCGTCTGATTGGGCATAGTGAATACCGTAATCAATCAGATTGTAAATGATCTGAGTCATCTTATTGGGATCACTCTGTATCTTTTCGGGAAAATGCTTGTCCAGATCGAAATCGAAGCGGATGTTGGATTTATCAGATTTGATTTGAACGACTTTCTGAATGCTTTGCATCAACTCTTTGATCTGAATTTCTTCATATTCCACCTTGATTTCTTCGGAAGCCAAAACGGAGAAGTTGAGCAAATTATTGACCATGATCGAAAGGTCATCTACCGAAGTTTTTAGCCCATTGATGTATTCAATCTGCTGATTGGACGCGGAGGATTTTTCCATCAGGTAAAGCAAATTGACGATGGAGGAAAGGGGCGTTCTGATGTGAAAGCCAATATCGGTCAATGCTTCCTCTTTGATCTTAGAGGCTTTGTTGGAAATATTTTTTTCGATGATCAGTTGCTCATTGAGCTTTCTTTGGGTGATGTCTTGTAAAGCACCTACCAATAATATCTTATCGCTGATATCGTCGTAATACACTTTTGCTTGGATCGCTACGTAACGGATGGATCGTCCATCAATGACGATGCGATGCTCTAGCGTATGCATTTGTCCATCCTTTGCGGCCTTTTCAAAGAAATCTTCGATTAGCGGACGATCTTCGTGATGGGTATAGTTGAAATAATCGGAAAGGGTAGGAGCGATACTATTGGGGTTGAAACCAAAAATGCGATAGATTTCATCGGTCCACTTCATTTCGTTGGAAACGATATCCATTTCCCAATTGCCAAAATGAGCCATTTCCTGTGCTTCCACATAACGCTTTTCACTAATGGCCAAGTTACGAGCGGTTTCCTCCAATTTGACTTGCGTCTTGAAACGCTGGATTGAATAGCGAATGGATCTTCCCAGTAGCTTTCCATCAAACTGTCCTTTTACCAAAAAATCTTGAGCTCCGGCTTTGACGGCCTGATTGCCAATGATTTCATTGTTTAAGCCAGTCAAGACAATCACGGGGGTGTTGGGAAATTTATCTAGGAAGGAGGTCAAGGTTTTAAAGCCATTGCTATCGGGCAATGAAAGATCCAATAAAACCAGACTGATTTCTTGATTATTCAATAGGTCTGCACCATCAAAAAAAGACTCAGCATGATAAAACTCATGCTTTACCGACGAATCTTTCATATACATCTCAATGAGATGAGCATCTCCAGGATTATCCTCAATTAGTAGGATGGGTATTTTATAATTTGAACTCATAATGAACTTACTTCACGAAACAGACGCGATTGATGTTAAAAGTAGTGTTGTTGTATTTGGGATGAATCAGTTTAGACCATAGTAGGCAAAATAGCCGTTGTCAGCCAAAACTCTTCTATCTTTTGAATGATATCAAAAAATTTGTCGAAATCAACGGGTTTGTTGATGTAGCAGTTGACGTGTAAATTGTAACTTTTCAAGATGTCTTGCTCTGCATTTGAAGTGGTCAATACTACTACGGGAATACGCTTAAGTGTATCATCACTTTTGATTTCCTCTAGAACCTCTCGGCCATCTCTTTTGGGAAGATTGAGGTCCAATAAAATCAAATCGGGAACAATGTATTCTTCTTCCGGATCTTCATTTTTTAAATATTTGATGGCCTCTACGCCATCCATTTTGACCTTGAGGTTAATGCTCATGGAGCCTTCTTTGAACGCCTCTTGAGTGAGGCGTACGTCACCAGGATTGTCTTCGATTAAAAGAATGTTGACGGGTCTGCTTTTCTTCATTATTGATATGAGGTATTTAAGTGAATGTAAACCTGGAGAATTTCAATTTGAGATTTACAGTAATTATCTACGCATCTGTTTTCAAAAGGTTGCATGGAAATACAATACAAAAATCGTTCTGCCTTGACACCCATTAGAGTGATTTTGGGCCCTCTTGATTTGGGGTTTGAAAATGAGAGGAACCGCTGCAATTGGTCCTCTAAATAAAATCTTTTGTAGTGGACGAAAACTTTGCTACGAAGCTTGGTATCACCAATGGCTAGTCGGCATTAAAAATGGATTACAAAAGTGCAGTTTGTACAGAATTTGGAACCTACGTGGCTAGGCCTATCGTAGTTTTTTAAAAAATTCCTCCACTAAATTACTAAAATTAGAATTTTTTGCCAACATTTAATATAAAAAATCAATATAAATCCCCTTGTAAATCTTATAGTTATCTCTTTGCTGATGCCTGATCTTTTGCTTCTAAAAGCATCTTTTTATGAGACTTCTAAATCAAAGAAATATTACTTAATTTTGGCCTTTAACGATTTGAAATTTACCTTGAAGTTGTTCGATGCTCCTTTAGGCATTTTGCAGCAGCTTCTAATAGTTTTTTGCCGAATTAAAATATTTGCATGCTTAATTTGAGACAGCTACAGGCACTCTTTTCGCAGTACATGAGCGAAAACCCCTTCAAAGACGAACCCAGCGAGTTGTATGTTCCAGTAGATTATATCATGAATCTGGGAGGAAAGCGCTTACGTCCCATTTTATTATTGATGAGTTACAATCTATTCGATGATCAAGTCAAACGGGCCCTGCCGGCGGCCTATGCGATCGAGATCTTTCACAATTTTAGTTTGGTGCATGATGATATCATGGACGATGCCCCACTTCGGCGAGGAAAACCTACAGTACACGTAAAATACGGAAGAGATGCCGGGATACTTTGCGGTGATTTAATGTTGAGTTCTGCCTACGAGTTTTTAACTCAGGTTCAACCCGCGGAGCTCATTCCCCACTTAATACGTATTCTCAATCGGCTTTCCATTGGCGTTTGTAAGGGCCAACAATACGACATGAACTTTGAAACTGCCCAGGAGGTAGAAATTGATGACTATTTGAATATGATCGCCCTAAAAACTTCGGTTTTGATTGCTGGGGCCATGGAAATGGGGGCGCTGATTGCTGGGGCCTCGGAAGTGGCAAGTAAGCACTTGTACGAATTTGGAAAAAATATCGGTATTGCTTTTCAGCTGCAAGATGATATCCTCGACACCTTTGGGGATCCAAAGAAATTTGGGAAAAGAGTTGGCGGGGACATCATCCAAAATAAAAAAACTTATCTGTTGCTCAAGGCATTGGAGCTGGCTCAAGGAGAACTGCAGGAAGAATTGCGGCATATTTTATCTACTCCGGATATCGCCGCTAAAACCAAAGTAGAGGCCGTTACCGCGATCTACGAACGTCTGGAAGTTCGCAAGGATGCAGAAAAGATCAAAGAGCAGTATCAGCAGAAGGCATTTGATCATCTGGCTTCCGTTGAAGTTCCCGCTGAGCGAAAGCAGTTGCTAACCGAATTAGCCCAATCATTGATGCGTCGGGAAATATAAGTAGCTCTCCCTTTCGCCTTTAATCGGAGCCTCACTGATGACTCATCAGTGAGGTAGGGCCACGAAAAAAGGAGCAACCACCTAGGCGGTTACCCCTCACACTATGAAACACTATTTCTTGTATATGTAATACAGAATGAACAACATCCTGCAGATATTAACGCTTTCGAAATATAAAAGTAAAGAGTTATTTTAAAAATTACAAGTATTCCTCCAATTTCTGTCAGGTCACGAGCATTTCCACCATAAAATCTATGAATTGTCAGGATACATCTATTCCATTGCCTCATTTCCTTGGTCGAGATAGAGTTTGCCATTCCACCAGTTTTTCTCAATGGTGGCTCCTATCTTTCGATAAAAGGCCAATGCGGGCTCGTTCCAGTCTAAGACCTGCCACTTGATCAATCGAGCACCCTTTTTTTTACCTTCCTCGATGAGGGCCTCAAAAAGCAATTGCCCGAGTCCCAATTGTCGTTTGTCCTGGCGGACAACAAAATCTTCCAGATAGAGCATACGCCCTCTCCAAGTGGAGTAGGTGAGGTAATAAATCATCATTCCGACGATGGCTCCTTCGTATTCGGCAACATGGGCTTCAAAAACACCTGCCCCAAAATCTTTTTGATAAATTTCTACACTGGTTTTTACTGCGTGAGGTTCCTTTTCGTAAATGGCCAATTTGACTACTAAATCGAAGATGGCAGGTAAATCCTCTGAAGTTGCTTTTCTGATTATTGGTATCATTAGATGAGGGTTGAAAGTCAAACGAAATGGAAGATAAATTGGGGGAACGTAGGCCAATAGTTGTTCTCTGAATATCATTTTTGCGATAGAGATAAAAGTAGTGTTTTTATTGGTTTTCAATGGGTTAGATCAACTTTTTTTTGCTTGCTCAAAGTGACTGGAGACGGCCTCAAAAATTGGTAAATATTTCTTATTTCCTTTTTGATTTCACCGAAAATAGTCGTATCTTTGCATTCGCTTT
>JBCCSR010000290.1:0-6494 GCA_039199865.1 Bacteroidota bacterium | reverse complement strand
CATTGGTGGAAATTCCCGGGGCATCCCATTTCATCGCTCGACGGCCCAGTCAGTTGATTACAAAAATTGAACACATTGTTGCTTGGTTCAATCGCTACCGATAGCCCGTTTAATTTTAAGATCCATGTGGAGTTGGAGGAATCAAAAGGGGGGATATCAAGTCGTTCAACGATATTTTTTGAAAATTGGTCAATAAAATAGGAGAGAGCCGAAAACTTTTGGCATATTCGTCGACGTAAATTCGAACAAGTACGAATTGATCAACTTTATAAAACCACAAACATAAAAGCTATGTTTCGACGCCTATTCATGAATAACTGGAAAGCCTCCAGACGTTCGCCTGTTTTTGGCAATTCGCTCTGGCAAAAAATTCTGGTTGCCTTTTTGGCCATTTATTTTTTGCTCAATTTTTTGGTACTCGGATTTTTTACGACTGAAATTTTAGAGGAAGTCTTTCCGGGGGCTTCTCCTTTCGTTAAGTTCAACGGTCTGCTGATCTATTATTTTCTGCTCGATGTGATGGTCCGCTTCCTCTTGCAAGAATATCCTGTATTGTCGATTCAACCCTACCTGACTTTCCCCATTCCCAAGAATTCCCTGGTCCACTTTGTTTTACAACGCTCGATACCCACTTTTTTCAATCTGCTACCGCTGGTTATTGTAGTTCCATTTTTCTTCAGAGTCGTCTTACCTGACTTTGGCGCTTTGGCGGCGGTGGCCTGGCTAATCACTGTTGTATGCTTTATTTTATTGGCTAATTTTGTGGGCTTTTATCTTAAAAAGACGTTCAATCGCAAGCCGGTATTGTCTCTATTGCTTTTGGCACTTTTGGGAGCAGTTTACTATTTGGATACTGCGGGCTATTTGGGGCTCTCAACTGCTTTCGAAGGGATGATGAATGGGTTGATGAAGCAAACCTATTTGGCCATTATTCCACTATTACTTTTGGTGGCGGCTTACCAATTTGTGTTTAATTATCTCAAAAAGCAATTGTACCTGGATAGTGTCAGTACAGAGCGTCGAACGGAGGAAGCTGGGATCTACGATTTTGGGTTTTTGAGTCGCTTTGGTCAAATTGGGGAAATGATGCAATTGGAAGCCAAGATGCTTTGGCGAAGCAAACGCTCTCGAACTTTTGTTTATATGAGTGCTCTGTTTTTATTGTATCCATTGATTTTTATTGGCAACCCCATCATGGATAGCATCGGAGGAAAATTGGCGCTAAGTATTTTTGTAACTGGGATTTTCTCTTTCAATTATGCCCAACTCTTGCTGTCTTGGCACAGCATGCACTTCGATTTTATTATTACGCGAAATATTATGAGCAAAGATTTGTTCCATTCCAAATACGTCTTGTTGGCAGGAGTGACCTTTGGGTGTTACATCTTGACCATTCCCTATGTATTTTTGAGCAAATGGTTTTTTTATACCCTTACGGTCTCCATGTTGTTCAACATCGGTTGGAGCATTTTTATGTACATGTACGTGGCCAATTACAATTCTCAGAAAATTGATCCTGGACAGGGAGGTGCCTTTAACTTTGAAGGTTTTGGGGCCGCTCATTATGTCATCATCATTCCAATTATTGCCCTTCCCATTTTGATTTATTATTTCCCCTTTGGCTACCTGGGACGTCCCTTCTGGGGCTTGGCCATGGTGGGTATTGTCGGGTTACTTGGTATTTTATTTCGGGAACCCATTTTAAAACTTCTGGTTCGTCATTTTGAAAAACGCAAACATCAGATTGCCGCTGATTTTAGAAAGCAGTAAAGCTCAGAAATATCCAACCAACAGTATCCAATCAAAAGGTAAAACAGAAAAAATGATTCAACTCAATAATGTCAAAAAAGCCTATCAAGGCAATGTCGTTCTCAATATTCCTTCATTAGAAATCAAAGCTGGTGAAAGTTTTGGCTTGGTGGGCAACAACGGAGCGGGCAAAACAACCATGTTTAGTTTGTTACTCGATTTGATTCGGGCCAACACCGGTGAAGTGACTTCCAAAAATATCAACGTCGCCTCTTCCGAGGAATGGAAACACTATACTGGCGCGTATCTGGATGAAGGTTTTCTTTTGGAGTTTTTGACGCCTCAAGAGTATTTCGAATTTGCGGGGCGTTTGTACGGTAAAAACAAAAGCGATGTAGATGAATTTTTGCGTCAGTACACTGATTTTTTCAATGACGAAATTTTGGGCAATAAGAAATACATTCGCGATTTGTCAAAAGGAAATCAGAAAAAGGTTGGAGCCATCGGAGCGATGCTCGGTGATCCGGAGGTGTTGATCCTGGATGAGCCCTTTGCCAACCTCGATCCAACTTCTCAGATCCGACTAAAGTCTATCATCAATAATCTACCCGATGAGAAAACGGTGCTCATTTCCAGTCATGATCTCAGCCACATTACGGAGGTCTGTGATCGAATTGTGGTCGTCGAAAAAGGCGAAGTGGTTCGAGATATTCAAACCAGCGAGGAAACCCTCAAAGAGTTAGAAGCCTATTTCGCCGTTTGAATCGAAGTTCAAGTTGTCGGGTCAAAATTTAAAATTACCCTCTCACTTCACTCAATAAATAATTACATTTGCCTTCTCCTTCTGATTTTGAAGGAATGACCCCTTAAATTTTAATGTCAGATGAAACACCCACAGCCCAATATTAAAGCGTTTACCACTCTACTATTGTTTTTCCCGCTCCTCTTATTGGCCCACGGAGTAAGTCCTAGTGATCAGGAGATTTTAAGCAGTGGAGGCTTACTCGCCTATATTCGAGTCGGTGCCACGCACATGCTCACGGGATATGACCATCTGTTGTTTTTGACGGGAGTGATTTTCTATCTGAACAATTTTAAAGACATTGTTCGCTTCATCACCGTATTTACAGTTGGGCATAGCATTACCCTCATTTTTGCCACTTACCTGGGGATCAAAGCAGATGAACATTTGATCGATGCGGTTATTGCACTAAGTGTTTTGTACAAAGGATTTGAGAATTTGGGGGGCTTTCAGCAATTCTTTAAAACCCAATCTCCAAATCTGTTGCTGATGGTCTTTCTATTTGGATTGATTCACGGATTTGGCCTCTCTACTCGGCTTCAGTCATTTGACTTAGGAGCAGGGCAGTTTCTGGCGAAAATCGTCTGTTTTAATATCGGAGTAGAATTGGGACAAGTGTTGGCCTTGATCCCCATTGTTTTTGTCATCACGAAATGGAAATCACGCAATAGTTATCAAGCGTTTTACAAGGCAGTCAACTGGTTTTTAGTGATTGCGGGGATAGGCCTTTTCATTTTCCAAATGTATGGCTATTTCAATGGCCACCAATAGGTTCGTTCTCCATATCTGCATCAATTCTTGAAGCGGACATTGATGAGCAATTCCAGTTTGGGGCTTGCTTTGTACGGTCTCAGCCCACGTAAGCTTGTCCAATAAACTCTGCGGCACAAGCAGGTTTTTCTTCTCCCTTAATTTCAATAATCAGGTTTAAGGTGAATTGAGCACCCCTGGGAATGGCTTTGAAATCCAACAATGAAATTCTTCCTCGAATCTGATCATTCACTTTGGTTGCATTGGGAAAGCGAACTCGATTGAATCCGTAGTTGACCCCCATCACAACGTCACCTACGGTATATACCTCATAGGTGAATTTTGGCGCAAAGGACAGTACGAGCAGGCCATGGGCAATGGTTGTTCCGTAAGGGGAAAATTGTTTTGACTTTTCCGGATCGATATGAATCCATTGATGGTCCTCGGTAGTGTTGGCAAAGCTGTCAATGCGTTTTTGATCAATGGTAATCCAATCGGTCAGGCCAATTTCTTTTCCCACCGCTTCCTTCATTTCAATCAGCTGATTGAAATGGGTTTTGTAAGGCTGTGTGCTTTGTTTGTCAGTCATATGTTAGCAATCTAAAATAATGGATTGATCTAAATCGGGTAGGCCCCTCCGTTGGCATGTAAGGTAATGCCACTCACAAAGCCCGCTTCTTTAGAGGCCAAAAACAAATAGGAATGCGCCATATCCTCCGGGGTTCCGATTCGACCCACTGGAATCATTTTAATTCCTGCGGCGATGACTGCCTCTGGCATGCTAGCGGTCATATCGGTCTTGATAAAACCAGGCGCTACGCAGTTGACCGTAATGCCATATTTGCCTACTTCTCTACATAAAGATCTGGTGAAACCTTGAATAGCGGCTTTGGTCGCCGCGTAATTGGTTTGGCCAAAAGCACCTGCCATGGCATTGACCGAAGAGGCCGAGATGATGCGACCATAATTGGCGGCTTTCATATGGGGCAGCACTGCTTTGGTGGTATTGAACAAGCTGTTTAGATTGACGTTGACCACTGCATGCCACTCTTCCTCCGTCATTTTTTGGAAAGAACGATCGCGAATGATTCCAGCGTTATTGATCAGACAGTCGATTCGACCTTCCTTTTGCATTAGGGCATCTACTGCGGTCTGAATGGAAGCTCGATCGGTAACATCCACCTTTTGGAAAAATATTTTTCCACCACTTTGCGCAATCGCATCTGCAGTCTCCTGGCCCTGATCAATGATGTCCCACAGGGCAACGGTAGCCCCTGCTTCACAAAAGATTTTACAAATGCCCGCACCAATCCCTTTGGCTCCTCCGGTAATGATGGCGACTTGTTGGTCTAATCTAAACATATTTTACTTTGTTTTTGGTGAAACTAAACAATTATGCTTGCTCATTGTAATAAACTCTAGAAGAAAAAAGGAAGATTTATAAAAATCAACTATTTTCAAGTTTGGAATTGATTTCAATTCTGATATTGCCATACTTATATAAAAAGATACGATTGAAAATGAAGTTTTTCTTAAGACTCGCCATTTGCTTTAGCATGGCGTTCCTGATGGCTTGTGGAGGGGATCAACCCCGGAAAGCGACAAAGCAGTCAACGAGAAAGGCCAGTGTAGCTCCCAAACCCAAAAGGACTACCGCGGTTCCCAAAGCAAACAATACCGAGGAGGAGGAAGAAGCGATGCCTCAAAGTGATCCCTTGCCACCAGAACAAATTGAAAAGGCCGAGGAGATCATTGCCGGTGCTGATGCCAGTGCAATTGCTGCCGTAGATGCCAAAAAAATGTTCAAAACTTACTGTGCGGCTTGCCACGGTTTTACTGGGAATCTCAATGTCAATGGTGCTAAAGATTTGACGGCTTCAAAAATTAGCTTGACCGAAAGGGTAGCACAAATTTACCATGGTAAAGGCTTGATGACTCCCTTCAGAGGCTTGATGAAAGATGAAGAAATTATTGCCGTAGCAAAGTACATCGAAACCTTACGCAAATAAAGTCCAATTGTAAACCTCTTTTTTTGTGGATTAAACCAAAGTGAATCTTCTAATCTAGCCTAGATTAGGTATCTTCGCCTATTAAAAAAGGCTTGAGGAAAAGCAAATGCATCTTTTGCAGGCCTAGGTACTGATTCGATGAGTCAATCGAATGATTCTTTCGTCAAGCATACCACCAGTAGATGGATCCCTGGTACACTTATTTCTGGCAAATACTCGCTAAACTAAACTTAGATGAAATCCAATACCCTATTTTTTGCACTTTTCTTATTTCCCATCTTTCTTTACGCTCAGTCTATCCAAAGAGTCGACCCACCCAATTGGTGGATCGATATGGAGCATCAACAAATTCAATTGTTGGTCTACGGACCTGAAGTTGGGGACCTACGCGTTGAACTCGATTATCCCGGTGTTCATTTACAGGCAACTACCCAGATGCCCAATCGCAATTATCTTTTCCTCGACATCAATATTACCGAAAAAGCAAAGCCCGGAGATCTACGCTTACAATTTTACCAGGGAGATCAACTGGTCCAAAATCATGCCTTCCCTTTGTTGTCCAGAGATCCAGTTCGCTCCAATATTCAGGGCTTTGACGCAGCAGATGCCATTTATTTGATCACCCCGGATCGTTTCGTCAATGGAGATGCTCAAAATGATCAAGTAGCGGATTTGCAGGAAAAGAATGATCGCTCGCTAAAAGGAGGACGACACGGAGGAGACATCAGTGGCATCCGTAAAAGTTTGGACTACATTAAGGATATGGGCTTCACTGCCGTTTGGCTAAATCCTTTATTGGAAAATGACATGGAGACCTATTCCTATCACGGCTATTCGACTACTGATTTTTACCGAGTTGATGCTCGCTTTGGGAGCAATGAAGAATATCAGGCATTGGCCGATGAAGGTCGTTCGAAGGGACTCAAATTGATCATGGACATGATTGTCAACCATTGTGGACTCAATCATTGGTGGATGAAGGATCTGCCTTCAGAAGACTGGATCAATCAATGGAGCGAGTATACGGAAACCAACCACCGGAAAACAGTTTTACAAGATCCTTACGTTTCAGACCTGGATAAAAAGATCTTTACTGATGGTTGGTTTGTGCCCACTATGCCCGACCTCAATCAACACAATCCCTTCTTAGCCAAATACTTGATTCAAAACAGTATCTGGTGGGT
>JBCCSR010000289.1:0-6498 GCA_039199865.1 Bacteroidota bacterium | reverse complement strand
GGTTTCTGGGGGGTAGTACCCGCACTTGGCGTCGAGGCCTTTGCCAATGCAGGGGCAGATTTGGCCACTCGACTGGTAGAGGCCATTCGATTGGAATTCAATCGCTCCCGTCGCCTTCAACACGTACAAAGAATTGTATCTGCCATTTGGTTTGACGCCATTGAGTTACAAAGGCGAGATTTGGCCTTACAAATACCTACTCCCAAAGATCTGGAAAATAGTGAGGAGCAAAGCCAAGAGGCCTTTTTACCCAAGCTTGCCGAGCCACTTCAGATCCAACAAAGGGTCGTCTATGGTCGGAAAAAAGAGTTAGATCAATTGATTCGTGCCGTGAAAACAGGATTCAATCGAAATGTCTTGCTGGTAGGCCCCACCGGAGTGGGCAAGACGGCCCTTATTTGGGAAATGGTTCGACAGCGCAAAAAACGGAGGATTGAAAATACTGTTTGGGAAACGACTGCTTCGACAATGGTCAAAGAGTTGACTGGCGAAACGGGCTGGGAAGACAATCTAGCTTTTCTCTGTCGGGAATTGGCCCAGAGCGGTGATTTTTTGTTCATTCGCAATTTGCTCGATTTATTTGAGGTGGGACAGTATGAGGGCAATACCATGAGCATGGCAGAATACTTGGCGGGTTTTATTAGTAGAGGCGAAATCAACGTTTTATCGGAATGTACGGAGGAAGAAATGGCGCGGATCGAATTGAGAAGTCCCAATTTTATTCCTCAATTTCAAGTGATTCGCTTGGAAGAACCGGTCGAGGAGATGGAAGATATTGTCATCAACAAAGTCAATGATTTAGCAAAAAAGCAGGGCATTGATTTGGAACAGTCAGCCATTGAAGAGACCATCCGTTTGAATCGCCGCTTTACGCCTTACGCGGGTTTCCCCGGTAAACCCATTCGTTTTTTGGAGTCACTCCTAATCGCTTTTCGGCAAAGCCCTTTCAACCAAAATGCCAAGGGCAAATACTTGGTAGACCGAACTCAGGTCGTCAAAAGTTTTTGTGAAGAGACGGGGATGCCATTGTTTATGGTGGACCCGGCGATTCCGATGGAACCGGAAAAAATTAAAAGTCAATTCAACGAACAGGTTTTTGGTCAAGAAAAAGCAGTGGAAAGTGTGGTCAATTTATTGGCTTCAGTCAAGACTGCTTTGACCCGTAGTGGAAAGCCCATTGCCTCTTTTTTGTTTGTGGGACCGACGGGGGTGGGGAAGACCGAAATGGCCAAGCAACTGGCGGCATTTACCTTTGGCAATCGCGATCGGATGATCCGTTTTGATATGAGTGAATATTCCTCTGCTTATGCGGTCAGTCGGCTCATCGGAGATCAGTTTTTTACTGACGGTTTGTTGACTTCTGCCGTTCGACGTTCTCCCTTTTGTCTGCTTTTATTTGATGAAATCGAAAAGGCAGATTCTTCGTTCTATGATTTGCTGCTACAGATCTTAGGGGAAGGTCGGCTGACGGATAGTCGGGGAAAATTGGTCAACTTTTGTAGTACCATCATCATCATGACGTCCAATATTGGAGCGGCCAACCTGCAATCCAACCGAATCAGCTGGCAACAAGATGTTGATGCCGCTGAGATCAGTTCGCATTTTATGAATGCCGTTGAAAAGCATTTTCGCCCGGAGTTGTTCAATCGCATCGACCAGATCATTCCTTTCGAACCCCTTTCTCGCGCAACTGTTCGGTTCGTAGTAGATCGGGAAATCAATTTATTTAAACAACGGGAAGGCATTCGTTTTCGACGAATGGATTTGCAAATTGAACCTGAAGTCCTCGATTTTCTCGGGGAGAAGGGCTACGATCATAAATACGGGGCCCGTCAATTGCAAAGGACCATTCGTGAGTTGCTCATCATCCCCTTGTCTCGTGCATTAAATGTTGAGGACGCGGATGATCAGCTGCTGGTCAATATTTTTGTCGCGGAGGAAAGCATTCAACTTACGGTAGAGGCAGATCCCTTGGGTTTGGAGTTGTTGTTGGAAGAATTGGATAAGATCAACTATGCAGATTATGCCAGCGAGCTACGACGTCAAATGTATCGTTTCCGAGAGGGCCACTTTTACGTTCGTCTTTTGAGCGAGATTGATATTTTAGAACGGGAGAAAAAGCGCAAAAAGGAGGTCTTTTTTAAAAACAAAGCGAAAGCCGAGCAATACACTTTTTACCTCCAGTTAAGAGAAAAAGTAGGACAATTGACCCAAGTCATCGAACAATACGAAAGCGATATGTCCTTGGCGACTTTGGAATTGATTCCTTTCCAGCCCAGTCTGTTTGATCAGTTGAAAACTTGGGAAAAGGATTTTTTTGACCTCAAATTAGAAATTTATACTCGTCGTAATCCGGAGGCCGCTATTGCCCATATGGGATTTTATGGCAGCAATATTCATCACATCGTCAACTTCTATCTAGATCTTTGTCAAGCGAAGGGCTTTCAATGTGAGCTACAGGCAGTGTGGTTTCGGGAAGCACATTACAATGAGGAAGTTGTCTTAACTGATGTTGATGGAAAGGGCAACAGCGTAGAACGGAAATCAAAGCGACAGGAATATGTGAAGTCGAAGGTGCCCGCAAAAAAAGGTATCGAATTCAAGAAGCCTCAAAAAGGAGATCAGTTATATGGAGTGGAGATGAAGGTGGTAGGGACTTGTTCTTTCTTATACCTCAAGGAGGAGGAAGGTCCCCATCGGTGGAAAATTTCTGATAAAGAAATCTACAATTACGTTGTACAAGTGAGCGCTAAAGCCATCGAGACGCCGACCAATATTCATCGTAAGGAATTTTACAAGCACAATCCTCGGCGGATTATTGAAGCCATTCACTTTAAAGACAATCGACTGAAAATCAATCGAGAAGTGGCTAGGGGCAAGCACCAAGAACAGCTCATTGAATTATTAGACAATGATTTTGTCCTTAAATTGAATAGTGAATTGATGTAAATCCACTTGTTTTTGGGCAATGGAAACAATTGGTTTTCAGGCTTTTCTTCCCAGGATAAAAGCAGTTAATGTATAGTGGATTTATTTCCATCGCACTACATATCTTCTTTTTTTCACCCTTGAATTTTGTTTAAAAAAGCAGGCGCAATTCCAGCATTTCCCTTTGGATTCCATTATCTTTGTAATCGAATTCCCACCATACCATTCTTTTTACCTCTCTTTTATTGTTACAACACACCAATTTCCGCAGCACTTTTTCCCGTACCCTCCTTCCCCCATTTTTTTCTCTCTGCTAGACTAAACCGGAGAACTGTCGCCCAAATATATTTTTGTTTCTACCTCCATATCAATTGGTTTGTCATAATTGGATAATTTCCCCTATTTTTGTTTTATATCCATTCTGCTCATGAACAGAAAAAACCTGCTCCTTACTGGCCTTTTCTTTTCGCTTCTCGGACTGTTGCTAATTTTTTATTGGCCTAAGTCAGCAAAATCTATTGTTGCATTCGATCCAGTCGCTCACCTGGAAGAGAAGCATCGACCTGCCGATCACTTTTTTCTGCAAAGAGCCTTTCCCGATGATCATTATGATGTAAAAGCCTACAAAAAAAGTTTGCGTAAGATCAATCGAGAACGGAGAGATTTGCTTCGTTCGAATAACACGGGTGGGTTTGCTAGTGATTGGACCGTTCAAGGGCCAGGGAATACGGGGGCAAGAGTCAATACCATTGCTGTTCATCCCAGCAACGAGGATACCATTTATGCGGGCTACTCGGCTGGTGGAATTTTTAAAACTACTGATGGTGGGGCCAATTGGCTTCCCATTTTTGATGAACAAGCGTATTTGTCTATCGGCGATATCGTGCTCGATCCCAATGATCCAGAAATCGTATACGTTGGAACCGGTGATCCAGCCATCACGGGTTATCCCTTCATTGGGGATGGGATTTACAAATCCTTGAATGGTGGACAGACCTGGCTACAAATGGGACTATCCGAATTGGGAATTATTTCCAAAATCGAAATTGATCCAAGCAACTCTGACATTGTTTACGCGGCAAGTATGGGGCTTCCTTTTGAACGAAATTCCAATCGGGGCATTTACAAATCCCTCAACGGGGGAACAAGCTGGACGCAAATCTTTAATATCGACGATTCTACTGGGGTGATTGATCTATTGATTCATCCCGATAATCCACAAATACTTTTTGCCGCGGGTTGGACCCGTATTCGCAACAATCAGGAGTCTTTGATCAGTAGTGTGGGCCCTAAGATATTCCGATCTATTGATGGTGGAAGCAATTGGTTCGCTTTGGATGGAGGTCTTCCTTTGGGGCTGTCGAGCAGGGCTGGATTGGCCATGTCGCCTTCCGACCCCAATGTCATTTTTGCCTTATACATTAGTGCCAATTTTGACCTCCTGGGTATTTATCGATCAAATGATGCAGGAGAAACTTGGGCAGAAATCAGCAATAGTAGTTCCTTTGGCCTCACGGGGGTAATGGGTGGTATGGGATGGTACTTTGGACGCATGCGTGTGCATCCTACCAATAACCAACAATTGTATTTGCTGGGAGTGCGTGCGTTGTCTTCTCCCAATGGAGGTGGGGGTTGGACCAACCTCACTCCAACAAATGGCCCCAATGCTCCACACGTTGACAATCACGAATTGGTCTTTGGCCCGAGTGGAAGTATTTATCTTGGGACCGATGGAGGAATCTACAAACGAAGTGCAGGTACCAATACTTGGGTGGATATCGAAAATATCCCAAATACGCAGGTTTATCGTACTGCTTACAATCCTCATGAGCCCCAACTCTTTTATGCCGGAACCCAAGACAATGGAACCAATTCTGGCAATGCCTTGACCATCAATAATTGGGCAAAAATCACGGGTGCAGATGGTTTCCAAATGGCCTTCCACCCCGATGATCCCGATATCAGCTACGTAGAAACCCAAAACGGAAATATTTTGGTCACCACCAATGGTTCTGCTTATCAAATTGCCACTTTTGGTATTGATCCTTCGGACCGTAAGAATTGGGACATGCAGTATATCTTGAGTCATCATGATCCGAGCATACTCTACACGGGTACCCAACGGATGTATAAGAACACCAATAGTGGCATTTCCAATTGGTTTCCCATCAGTGATGATTTGACAGATGGCAATATTCATGGAGCAGGTTTTCATACGATCAGTACTTTGGATGAATCACCTCATGATAGTCTGACCATCTATTGCGGTACTACGGATGCCAATGTTTGGCGAAGTCTTGACGGAGGGGACACTTGGGAGCGGATCGATGCTGTTTTGCCCGAACGCTATGTCACCTGTATCAAAGCGGCTCCGGATGCTGTAGATCAGGTATATGTGTCTTTTTCTGGTTATAAAGACAATGACTTTAGTCCTCGCATTTATCACTCTACGGATCGGGGCAATGCCTGGACGGCCATCCACGGAAATTTGCCCGACCTCGCTATCAATGACATATTGGTCATGCCCAATCATGCGGGCAATGTTTTATTTGTGGCTACCGATGGTGGCGTTTATGCGACTTTGAATGCTGGCCAGGATTGGCAACGTCTTGGTGGCAACCTTCCCGTTATTCCCGTTTACGATCTGGCATTGAATGTTGAAAATAATTTGTTGGTGGCGGCTACCTTTGCGCGATCGGTACAAAGTTTTCCACTAGACTCTATCGGGGTTTCCGTCAATCCTCCAGCTACCTTCGCATTGGGAGGAAGCGTTTTGTCGGAGGAAAATGATGGGATTGAATTGGTAGGAGTAAACATCAGCGATGGTTTGGAAGACAGTCAAATAACAGATGCCATGGGAGGTTATCTTTTTCCCGCGATACCCCTTAATACCAATTGTTTGGTACAAGCTGAAAAGGACATCAATCCCACCAACGGGGTCAATATTGTAGATGTGTTTCTGATGCAACAACACATTTTAAACATCAATCCTTTGACTTCTCCTTATCGGATGATCGCAGCGGATGTCAATCAATCGGGGAGCATCAATATTGTCGATGTATTCGAACTACAAAAACTCATTTTGTTTATTGATACCAATTTTAGCAACAATACTTCCTGGCGTTTTGTCCGGGCAGATCATGAATTTGATGATCCCTCGAATCCTTGGTCCAATCCAATTCCCGAGACTTATTCTTGTGCAGAATTGGCTGCTTCCGGTACGGGCAATTTCATTGGCTTAAAAGTAGGTGATCTCAATGTTTCTGCGAGCCTGGCGCAATTTCAGTCTGGAGATAGCCGAGAGAAAATGGTCCTGCGTGCGACTGATCAATCTTTTGAAGCGGGACATTTATTGCAAGTTGATTTTCATTTGACAAGTCAGGAAGCGCTATCGGCTTTACAACTCGATGTACAATTTGATTCTGACTTTTTAACTCTACAAAGCCATGAATGGTGGGCCTTGCTGGCCGAGGATTTTTTGATCAATGATCGTAACCTAGACAAAGGTCAATTGATGGGGATGTGGTCCTCTGGACAAAGTCTAGACCTGGAGGAAGAAGTACAGCTACT
>JBCCSR010000288.1:0-6502 GCA_039199865.1 Bacteroidota bacterium | reverse complement strand
TTTTTTTTGCACCTCACTTCCATCTTTGGGTGGACTAACAATGGCCAAGGCTTGCAGGATTCTGATGGTCTTTGATTTGAGGCTACGGTAGTAGGCTTCTTCGTATTTTCCCTGACAAATTCGTTGCTTAAACACCTCCTCTGATAAGAAATGCTGTTCCCGCAAGAGGCGAATCATTTGCCCAGACTTGCCACCCACTTGATTCAATAGGTGAGGAGAAATGATGGATAAATAGGATTTAAGGCCGTCCATGTTTTTTGAATGTTAATGTTTTGAAAATTAAGGTGCTGTTCAATTTGTCGAGTGCCCAACAAGGTAAATGTGGCCGTAACAAATGAGCCTTATTTGATTGCTTTTTTCAGAGTAAATGCTGTTAGTTTAGGTTTATTTTTTTAACCTAAAATTCGTTTGGCTTATGTCTCTTTCAAGCATCGCTCAGAAAGCAGTCAAAGTATTGACTAGTATTGAGCAACAAAACCTAAAGGGAGGTTCCAGCGACGTAATTATTGTACCTGATATCTTTACCATGTAGTCAGAATCCGTCGTTTCTAAACCTCGAAATCCCCTTGATATCATGATTAAGCATTGTGATGTTTCGGGGATTTTTTATATCTTGCGAACATAATACCTACAAAAGTCAATTTCCCGTCACTCGTTTAAGTTGAGCTCGGTTCAACTTGCCATTCTTTCTATCATTGAAAAGCTAATGACAACTTTTTGAAATGGCAGCGCGAGTCTCCACTTTATTTTTTGAGTATAGTATTGTGTTGTTAAACGGCCATCCGATTAGAGCGACGGGTTCTGACTTTTGTTGTAGTTCTATAAGATGGCGACATGAAAACGACCAATGCGACACCTGCCTCTTTTCGGAGAGGTAGGTTTTTTGATTCGCTCTAAGATACCATTTTTTTATTCAATCGTTTGCAATCGTACTTTGAATAACAAAATACGTCCTGATTTTCAAAAAAAAGAGACTCGGGGACGGCAGCCCACTAATTTTCTCATTTAGTCATTACAATTATGGAACAACAATTTATCAATCTAATTAACAATAAAATTGCGGAACACTATCAGGAAGTCAAATCTTTGCTATTGGAAAAAGGAAGCTACCAAACCTCGGTAAACACTCAGAACGTCATTCTTTACTTTACGTTTTTAGAAGCGAGTTTGGAACAAGCCTACAATCGAGTGGCTTCCGTCGCGGCTTTTATCGTTGGAGATGATGGCCAATTGACCAATAAGATGTATCCATTTGCCCTGCTCAATGAAGAAATCAAAGAAAAGGTCGCTCATCAATTTTCCTTAGTCGTGGGTTTGGCCAATACTTTAGAAGTTAGTGGGATTGATCCAGAGTTTGTTTCCCTCTGTGAGGAAAAAATGTTGCTGGAGATGAGGCAATAGCTTTAGACTATAAGAGCAAAAAAAATCTTCTGATTGAAACGGTACGGCTGATCAGGGGAGAGCTGGGACCTCCATTTTGCTATGATTCGCTAAATGGGAAGTGTAAAAAGCACGAGGTACGCTGAAGATTTCTTATTTTTAGGTCAATGGTATCCGTATTCACGATGGCTCTTCTGCAAAAGAATGGTCGAAAAAGCTATTGAGACCTAGAAGTAAAAAATAAATATCCAATGAAAACTTTCCCTCCTTTCTCTTCTTCTTTTATCTAACCGCTATCCCTGCCCAAAATCTAGTCCCCAACCCAGGCTTTGAATCCTTTGCTTTGTTGCCCTCTGGATATGGCGAATGGTGTGCGGCTACGGATTGGTTTAACCTCAATGGCGATTGTCCCCACAATGGTGGCTTTGCAACACCTGATTATTTTCATACCATGGGGGAGGGATTGGTTGGTTTGCCCCATACAGGCTTGGGAACGATTCATCCGCGCTCTGGCGAAGCCATCATGGCCATTGCCACTTGGGTAGAGAGTTTGATTGATTTTCGCGAATACTTGTTTGCCAGACTTCATGAGCCGCTGGAAGTGGGAAGCATCTATCGCGTTTCTTTTTACTATTCAAACGGAGAAAGCAATCTCGGTTATGGAGGCTATGGGATTGATCATCTGGGAGTTTTATTTTCTATGGATACCTTGGTACAAGCATTTGCTGAACCCTTGCCGCTAACGCCGCAGGTCGCCTCTACGGAACTACTCTACAGCAACAGCTGGGAAAAAGTTACTTTTCAATTTCTGGCAGATAGTGCGTATCAATATTTTACCGTCGGCAATTTTCTTGATGATGAAGCAACCAATCTACAGCAAATTGAAGACATCAATATCGAGGCAGCGTATTACTATCTCGATGATTTTTGCATCAGTAAACTGACTTCAACTTGTGAAACAACGACCAGTGTGTCTAGCCTGCGTCCTCAATTCCAATGGCGGGTATTCCCCAATCCTGTAGAGGAACAATATTGGCTGCAATTGCAAACTGAGCTAGCCGGTCCCTACGTATTTGAATTGTTTGATGCTCTCGGTCGTAAACAAAGACGATATTTCGTGACTGCTGGTGAACATTTATTAGAGCGGGAGGACCTGGGGGCAGGGGTCTATTTCTATCGCCTCGTTTGGGCAGGGCAGATCGTGAAAAGTGGACAATTGTTATTCCATTGAAAAGTGCCTCACCAGCTTTTTGCGCGTTCAAATTAATGAATACTTTTAAACCAAACAGCGAAAATTTCTTCTCATTCGTTTTTCAAGAAATCTTCAAAAAATAAAATATGAAAACTTTTATTCAATTCTGTATTCCTTGTCTCTTACTCATGATGGCTTGTAAGAAAGACAAATTACCAACCTCTATTGATTTTGTCGTTCACAATGCCCTTGGAGGTGGTGGCCCTTTGTTTGTACTGATTTCCAATCAGGATGGGGAGATCCTCTACGATTCCCTCGGGGAATTTATCAATAATACCATTTCTTTCAAAGCAGAACTGACCGATCAAATTGATGCAACTTATGGCTTTGTAGATCAGGCTAGCGAAACTTTTAGGATCACAACTTACAGAGATATAAAATCTGGATTTGATTATAAAAACTTTCTTGACAGACCCTGTCAACCTAAAATCAACCTGGAAAGTGAGCAGAACTCTTGGCGATACTTGACCATCGACGGACTCATTAATGTTGAGGAAATTTATTTTCCTACCCCCTGGCGTCCTCAGCAAGCCACCCAAGAGTTGGGCAGTACCTACATTTTACAGGGAACCGATGGGAGCAAAGCCGATCATTTGATTACGGTCAGAACAGGCAATGGTGAGTACAGGAGTAAGCTGGTTCGACACGAAGATTGGATACCCAATGCCAATTTTGATAACAATTTGACCATCCATTATGATGACTTTGTGCCAACCAAAGTCCACATATTGGAGCTGCCGACTTTTGGATACTGGAAAGTTGAAGCCCATTTGCAAGAAGCATCGGGTCGAGTCATACGTACCAATAAATGGCATTCATTTCACGAGTTGGCCACCAGTGAAAATATAATTCGCTTGTTTACGCTCGACGAGATTCAGGTCAGTCAGTTGTTCCTCGAAGTGGATGGTTACAGTGTAGACGCATTTGTACGCCACGTCCAATCTTACGATGATTTTCCCCAATCGATTGTCTTTCCTGAACAGGGTATAGAAGCGCTTGATCTACGGCTCAACAATTATGACTTTGAAGTTGATCACGATTTTGCACTGTTATCCAATCAGATTTACTATGATTTTGATTTTGATTTTTCCACTCCAAGATGGCGGATTTATCAAAAGCAAGAATCGGGCTTAGACTATACTTTACCCGAAATTCCCGAATATATTTTGGCCGCATTTGGATCACTACGAGCTGATTTGGAAACGCCCACCCATGCGGATGTGGAAGTGTTTAAAGCGGAAGATAAGGAGGCCTTCCTGAATGCTTACAATCGAGCCAGCATCGATCTTCAGTGGGATTGTTTGAATTTTGCTAGCTATAAGGTCTCTTTTACTTTCTGATTTTATTGATCTTGTTTTTTGATCGGGAAATCTCTGTTTTTTGCCCACATGGACCAATAACAGTTGACTAGAGAATTATTACTATCTTTAGCTATTGGATCATTTTCGGCCGAGGTGAAGAAAAGGAAAACCCAGTGAAACAAGACACTGCCATTATATCAGCTATTGCCAACGGCGATCGGGAAGCCTTCCGAAAGCTTTATCATCTTTTTGCGGAAAAAGTCTACAATACGGCGCTCAGTTTTGTGAAAAATGAACAGGAGGCCGAAGAAGTTACCCAAGACGTTTTTACCAAGGTCTTCCAAAACGCTCATCAATTTAAAGGGGATGCGAGTCCTAGCACTTGGATTTACAGAATTGCGGTCAATACATCCCTCAATCTCATCAAGAAGAAGAAACGTTTTACCTTGGTGGACTTAAGTAATGCGGAGAAGGAAATTCCTCAATTTGATCATCCAGGAGTACTGATGGAGAAAAGAGAAAATGCGAGACTATTATTTGAGGTCATCGATACTCTTCCCGATAATCAACGAACGGCTTTTATTTTATCATTTGTCGAAGACTTGCCCCGCCAAGAAGTGGCCAATATTATGGAACTTTCCTTGAAGGCGGTGGAGTCTCTATTGCAGCGTGCCAAAGGGAATTTGAGAAAAGTTTTGGAAAAATCGTATCCTAACCGAAGGAAAAAACGATAATGATTGTCTAAACCATAAATCTGAATGATGAAAAACGAGAAAGAACAATGGATGGATGAGGTTTTTGCTAGCTTGAAAGGCAGCAAGAGGGCGAAGCCTCCAGCAGATCTATTGGCTAAAATCGAACAACAATTGGATGCTCCGGAGGCAAAAATAATTCCAATGGCACGATTTCGAGTGGCCATAGCGGCAGCAATGGTTTTGCTGGTCGTCAATGTGCTGTCTTTGTATCAATACCAACAAAAAACTGCTTCTGCCCAGACAGAATGGAATACTGGGGAGGCAGAGTCATTGATTTCAGATTATAAACTATACGACCTATGAGTCAATTGAATTTTTTTAAGTACACTACTGTCGGCTTACTGGTTTTAAATGTGAGCATGATTGCCTTCTTTTTTTTGACCAAGCCCCGGCCACCGCTCAATGAAGGAAGCGCACATCATAGAGTGGTGAAATTGTTGGATTTGGATAAAGCTCAAGGAGAAAAGTTTTTCCAATCGGCCCGTAACCACCATGATCAACTGCCCCTGATCGAAGACCGACAAAAGGAAGCCTTACAAACCTATTTTAACAGCTTACTCAGTGCACCAGATTCAATAGATCTGGCGCCAGCACTAGAAAAAATTGTCCAGCTAGAACGACAAAAAGTAGTGTTGACTTATCAACATTTCGAAGAAATTAGAGGCATGTTAAAACCGGAGCAGGTCCCTAAGTTTGAATCTTTTATGGGAGAGGTTTTAAAAACACTTTTGTTGCCCAAAAGCAGGGGAAAGCACTGATCCAGATTGGACAGTAGTGTCACAATCTGCAAAAAAAGTTGGTGTTTGAGCGAAGGAATTGAAGGATATTATGGTCTAAACAGGCAAAACAAAAGCAATAAAAATGCATCCAAGCAAAAAAATAGGGAAAACTCTCTTGCTGTGTTGTACCTTGATTTGGACTCCAACGCTCTGGGGGCAAAACGATTCTCTCAAAATTTTTTTTCAACCGAGTTTCGAAAATGCTCCTTTATCACTGGTAGAATACGACAATACACCTCCGCGAGGCAGACAAATCGAAGTCTTCAAATGTTATCTGTCGAATGTCGCATTGTACGATGGAGATCAACTGGTCTTTAGCGAGGAAAACAGCTTTCATTTATTGGATGCAGCCCATCCTACCACTTTAATCTTGACCCTCAATCTACCAGCGGACTTATCTTATTCTTCCCTGCAATTTAATGTGGGCATCGATAGCTTAACTAGTATTTCTGGTGCTTTCGGTGGAGATTTGGATCCGACCAAAGGAATGTATTGGACTTGGCAAAGTGGCTATATCAACTTCAAATTGGAAGGCAAAGCAGACAATTGTCCAGCTCGACACCATCGTTTTCAATTTCATATCGGTGGCTATCAGGCCTCCTTTAATGCTTTACAAAGTGTAAAACTCGAATTGGAAGCTCCCCGCGATCAGGTCCAAATTGCAGTGGACATTGATCAATTACTGAATCAGATCGAACTGAGCGAAACCTATCAAGTCATGAGTCCCAATCGGCAATCCGTCGAGCTGGCTCAATTCCTTCCTTCCTTATTTTCTGTATTAGAATGAGGCAGCCATTGATCATCATTACCCTGTGGAGCCTCCTGGGCTCCTTGGCTTTGGTTGCGGATATTCGGGAGCTGGAATATCCCGAATATTTTCCCTTGCCCGCATACGACTTGGCTCAAAGCCCTCTGATTGAAGCAAAAGTAACGCTGGGTCGTGCATTGTTTTACGACCCCATCTTGTCGAAAGACAGTAGCATCTCTTGCGCCTCTTGCCATTCTCATGGGTGTTGTGTCCCGGCCCGCCCACAT
>JBCCSR010000287.1:0-6520 GCA_039199865.1 Bacteroidota bacterium | reverse complement strand
GTACAATGCGAATACAGATAATCCAATTGATACCATCTACTCAGATAATTTGGGAGCCTACAACTTTGCGCCTGTTCCCATCGGCAATTATTATTTGGTTTTTAATACTTCTCTGTTGAGTAGTACGTATTCGATCAGTCCACAGGATGCCGGATTTAATGATGCCGTAGATAGTGATATTGATTCCAATACTGGACAATCCGTTGACTTTACCATTCTTTCTGGAACAACGGAGTCTTCCATTGATGCTGGATTTATTCCACTGGCCAACATTGGCGATATGGTCTGGGCAGATACCAGCGAAAATGGATTGTTTGAATTTGGAGAACCCGGCATTGAAGGAGTGACGGTTACCCTTTATGATGCCGCAACGGATATGGTCGTTCTGGTCACCATGACCGATGCCTTTGGACAGTTTAACTTTATCGCTCCGGCTGGAGCGTATTATCTTGGTTTTGACGTGAGTACAAATACGGATGGATTCACCTACAATGGAACACTCCAAGCTGTAGGGGCAGACGAAACCATCGATAGCGACGCCGATCCAATTACGGGGCTGACCGATCCATTTGTGTTTGATCCCTTGGGAGGTCATTTATCAACGATCGATGCAGGATTTATCATTGATTGTCCAGCGGCAGAAGCGGGTCCGAATGTAAGCATTTGTGAAAATACGCAGGCCCAGTTATTCGCTAGCGGAGGAACGACTTATAATTGGACGCCAACCACTGGTTTGAGCGATCCTGCCATTGCCAATCCAGCAGCCATGCCCAATACAACGACTACTTATTTTGTCGAAGTCTCGGATGTTTTTGGATGTATGAGTACCGATAGCGTAACGGTTACGGTACTTCCCGTTCCTAGCATTACTTCAATTCTTCCAACCAATCCTTCTTTCTGTGGTGGTGCGGATGGATCTTTGGTGATCTCTGCTGCTGGGGGTATTACTCCACTTCAATTCAGCATTGATGGTGGAATGAATTTCCAGGCTTCCAATAGTTTCTCCAACCTAGTTGCGGGAACTTACCAAGTCGTGGTGGCCAATGATGGTGGTTCATGTCCTTCCGCTCCGATGATGGCGACTTTGTCGGATAATGTGGTCGTCTGTACAGACATCATTGTTGCCGATACCATGGTGCTTGCGGCGGTGGATGCGCCAGATTTGTGTTTCCGCCTGCCTTTTAGTGCAATTGGAGATTATGAAATTAGCATTGATGGGGCCGTCTATACCGATCCTGTCGTGGCTTGTACCATTGATACCATGGGTGTTGCTGCCTCACAAATTAGTTTGCCAGGTAGGGGCGTCTACGAAATGATATTAACGAATACCACAACGTGTTGTCGAGATACAGTAGCGATTGCGGTCCTTAGTACGACTAGTCCGGATACTTTGTTTACAATTACACCTTTTGAATCTTCGACGGGACTGTTGTGTGCAGATACCAGTGAATTGGCCGGAGATTTTTCTAGCATCTCTAGCTGTAGCGCACCACAAAATGGATCCTTTACTTTTGATGGTTCTCCTTGTGTTGACTATACCCCGGCGATGGGATTTGTGGGCAACGATACGCTGTGTCTAGCGGTTTGTGATGATTTTGGTAGCTGTGATACCACAGTGATGTTTATTACGGTATTGCCGGAAACTTGTCCAGATATCATCACGGCAACGAGCGAAACCATTAATCTTAGCGACTGTAGTGCGGTGGGAGCATTGTGCATTGACCTATCGCTCGCAGAAATTAGCAGTTACAATATCACGGACAATGGCAGTCCATATGCTGGAGGCATTCAAGCCTGTGATTTTGATACTTCTTATGTGTACACCTTCTTTACGTTACCGGGAATGGGATTGACCGGACCGTATACCCTTGATAACTGGGAGGTCAACGGTACCGCCTTTAGTGGGGCGATTCCAGATATGAATGCTTTATTGGATTCAATGAACCTTTGGGACCCAATGGGCAACTGGACCATCGATATGGGCAGCAGTTCCATCCTCGGTGGAATTACCGCCTCCAATTATAGTACGATGACCATTACCGAAGATGCTTCGGGAACGTCAACGGTCTTGCAACGCAATATCAGCTTGATTCCAATTGACACCCGTCTATCTTTTACTTTGGGTGGTCATGAAGTGGTGTTCATGGACGCCAGCACTGGGTGCTCGGATACCTTGAATGTCAATGTCGTCTGTGCTTGTCCAACTCTATTTAGCGGACCTGTCGAGATCGAGGCAAGCAATTGTAATGACTTAGAAACCTACTGTACCCCGATTGCTTTTGCGGATATCGTCAATTATAGTATTAGCGACAATGGTGGAGCTTACACGGGGGGCGTAACACCTTGTCCGAGTGATCCATCTTTTGCCGCCATTCGAGTGGATACGGGATTTCACCAATTGGTCTTTACACAGCTCAGTAGTCCTTGCTCGGATACTTTAGATCTAAGGGTCAATTGTCAGGCTTGTCCAGATATTTTACCGGACGCACTCACTTTGGATGCGGTAGATTGTGATACGCCAGTTGAGTTCTGCTTTGACATTTCACCTGATGAGATTGCAGATTACACGATTACGGATAATGGGGATCCGTATACGGGGCTGTACTCGACCTGTAGCTTTGATACCATCCAAACCTACATTACAATCGGCTTTAATGTGGTGAACAATTACACCTTGGACAGCTGGACGGTGAACGGCGCTAATTTTAGTACCAATTTCATCAGTACCCAACAATTGGTAGACTCCATGAATGTTTGGGATCCACTGGGCAATTGGGAAGTCAGCGGCCTCATCATCTCTGGAGGGGTCAATGGTAGTGTTTATGGCAATATCATTGTTTCTCTGAGTGGCATTACTACTGCAGATGCTGTTCCCAACCCACAATTGACACCAAGTGCGACTTCGATGACCTTGGATACGGGTTTCCATGCAATCGTGATCAGTAATGATATTACGGGTTGTGTAGAAATGATTGATGTAACAGTCAATTGCGCTCCCATTGTGAATTGTTCTCCTTTGTTTACTAGTCAGAGTATTGAAACGAGCACCAACAATTGTGAGGATTTGACCAGCATTTGCTTGCCCGCTGCTATTGAAGATATTATTCGCTACAGTATCACCGACAATGGTGTTCCCTACACCGAACCACTAGAGGGTTGTGATTTTGATAGCTTGTTTACTTATGCTTATCTGACCTTACCGGGAGCAGGAAATACGGGACCATACAATTTGGATAGCTGGACGGTGAATGGTACGATGTTTAGTGGAGGCTTCATGAATATTGCTGCTTTGGTAGATTCCATGAATATTTGGGATGTTTCCAGTACGTGGGTCTTTGATCCTGTTGACTTAATCATCAGTGGTGCCAATCCAAATAATATTTACAGTAGTATGAACATCACTCAGGTCGGAACGGGGGCCTTCACTTCTTTGGATCTGAACTTGCAGATTCGCGCCAATGCCACCCAAATTGATTTGAGTACGGGAAGTCATTTACTCCGCTTCACGGACAATACTACTGGATGTGTAGACAGTATCAGTATCGATGTTTTGTGTATTGGAACCGATGTTTGGACCGATACTTTGATGTTGGGGATGATTGATACCATTTGTGTAGATACCACTGAATTACCTGGCAACATTGTGAGTATTAGCAATGCTTGTCCAGAATTATCTGGAGATTTTGTGGTCTTTGATGTCATTGAGAATAGCAATTGTATCGAAGTCAACGCCATTGATGTAGGCGTCGATACGGCCTGCATTGTTGTTTGTGATGATGGAGGACTTTGCGATACCACCCTGCTTTATTTCACCGTGTTGACCGATACCGTACCACCCGTTGCCATTGCCGATATTGACAGTACGATGCAAGGGCAAACTGTGGTCATCAACATCCAAACCAACGATGGAGGACAAAACATTGATACCTTATTCATCTCTGGATTCCCCAGTAACGGTGTAGCGACTTTAAACGAAGCAGATGGAACCATCACCTATGCGCCAAACGAAGGATATTGCGATTCGAATACTCCTGACAGCTTGACCTATGTGGTTTGCAATAGCTTTGGTTGTGATTCGACTACCGTATCAATCTATGTCTTCTGTAACACCATTAACGTCATGACTGGTTTCTCTCCAAACAGAGATGGCAAAAACGATTTCTTTGTCATCGAAGGATTACAGGCTTATCCCAATAACGTGTTGAATATCTACAGTCGATGGGGAAATTTGGTTTACCGAAAAGAAGGGTATCTCAATGATTGGGATGCGACTTGGGAGTCTACTGACTTGCCCGATGGAACTTATTTCTACGTATTATCAGATGGAGAGGGAGGTGTTTATTCTGGTTACGTTCAGATCCATCGATAGGAAAAGGATTAAAAAAAATAAGTCCTCTTTTGCTTTCATTGGATGATTTTATCCAATGGAAGCGGAGCACTTATTTTTACGTGATTCTAGAAGAATCAAACATACTATGAGACCTTAATTAAAATGGAGTGAAACTCCTAAAGTTTTAGATTTTTTGTGAAAGTGTCATTGAGCAGCAAATCAACCGTTCGGTATTTTGCTGCTCATTTTTTTAGCTTTTATCCGGCTACCTTTGCATTACCAGCACGTTTACGCTCGTGTTCTTTCAATAAAATTTTGCGTAAGCGCAAGCTCTTTGGCGTTACTTCTACGTACTCATCATCATCAATATATTCCATGGCTTGTTCCAATGACATAATGGTCGGTGGAGCGAGTTTGACTTTATCATCTGCACCCGCAGATCGCATGTTGGTCAACTTTTTGGTTTTGATGACATTGACCACCAAATCATTGTCTCGGGTATTTTCCCCCACGATTTGTCCTTCGTAAACATCTACACCGGGGGGCACAAAGAACTTGCCGCGCTCTTGTAGTTTGTTTAGCGCAAAGGGGATGGTCGTTCCTGTTTCGTGGACGATCAAAACACCTTTATTGCGAGAGGGGATCTCTCCTTTCCAAGCATCAAACTTGACAAAGCGATGCGACATGATGGCTTCTCCCGCCGTGAGGTTTAAAACTTGGTTGCGCAAGCCAATGATGCCACGAGAAGGGATATTGAATTCCAGGTGCATCAAATCTCCACGGGGTTCCATAACACTCATTTCTCCTTTGCGTTGGTTGACCACTTCAATTACTTTTCCCGCCACATTTTCGGGAACATCAATGGCCAGTAACTCCAATGGCTCCGATTTGACTCCGTCTATTTCTTTGATGATGACCCTAGGTTTACCCACCTGTAATTCATAGCCCTCACGGCGCATGGTTTCGATCAATACGGACAAGTGCATGACGCCTCGGCCATAAACGGTGTAGGAATCTGGGGAAGTCGTTTCTTCAACTCTTAGGGCCAGATTTTTTTCCAACTCTTTGTGTAGGCGGTCGCGTAGGTGACGGGAGGTCACGTAGTCTCCTTCTTTTCCGTAAAAAGGAGAGTTGTTGACGGTAAACAACATGCTCATCGTAGGCTCGTCGATGGTAATTGGAGGCAATCCTTCGGGACTTTCAAAATCGGCGATGGTATCTCCAATCTCAAAATCTTCGATGCCGTTGACCGCGCAGATGTCTCCGCTACTCACTTGTTCTACCTTTTCTCGACCCAGACCAGAGAAGATAAACAGCTCTTTGGTACGAGACTTGACCAAGCGGCCATCTCTCTTAACCAAAGTGATTGGCTGATTGGCACGGATACTTCCCCGGCTAACTCGACCGACCGCAATTCGGCCAATGTATTGGGAGTAATCGAGGGAGGTAATTTGCATTTGTAGGGTGCCTTCGACTACCGGCGGTGGTGGAATATGTTCGACGACCTGATCGAGTAAATAAGTCACATCTTCGGTCGCTTCCTGCCAGTCGGGACCCATCCAACCATTTTTAGCTGAGCCGTAGACGGTACTAAAATCGAGTTGTTCTTCGCTGGCATCTAAGTTGAACATCAGATCGAAAACCATATCTTGAACTTCCTCCGGACGACAGTTTTCCTTATCGACTTTGTTGATCACCACAATGGGTTTCAAACCTACGGCAATGGCCTTACTCAAGACGTAGCGCGTTTGCGGCATGGGCCCTTCAAAAGCATCTACCAATAGCAAAACTCCGTCTGCCATGTTGAGGACGCGCTCGACCTCTCCACCAAAATCGGCGTGACCAGGGGTATCGATAATATTGATTTTGACGTCTTTGTAATTGACCGAAACGTTCTTGGACAAGATGGTAATGCCACGTTCTCTTTCCAGATCGTTATTATCCAAAATTAGCTCTCCTTTTTCTTCATTTTCTCGGAATAGCTGACACTGATAGAGGATTTTATCCACCAGCGTAGTTTTTCCGTGGTCGACGTGAGCAATAATGGCAATATTTCTAATTTCCTTCATATTTGTTTCCTTTTACGATCAGATGTTAGATTTTGGCAACCAAAGCGCTAATTTGAGGGGAATTTCCCCTGGTTTTAGCATCTTTCTACCAATATTTAAGGTCTATTTTGGTAAAACAGCC
>JBCCSR010000286.1:0-6527 GCA_039199865.1 Bacteroidota bacterium | reverse complement strand
CTATTCTGTTGACGAATCTATTTCTTGTACCTTACCTCACAATGTCAATTTTACCGCAACGACCAATGCCCCAGATGGGATCAATTGGTTTTGGGATTTTGGAGATGGTACGAATAGTACAGAGCAGAATCCAAGTAATCAGTATCAGCAATTTGGCACTTTTCCGGTAATGCTGGTCGCCGAGGATAGCAATGGTTGTACAGACACCTTACGTAACGATACCGTTCAGGTTATTGAAACTTTAGCTTTGTTGGCTTTTGATGAATTGGGTGGATGTGCACCACATACTTTTACGCTCAACGAAGCCTCCAACACTTCAAGTACCATTGTTGCCTGGAATTGGGAAATCATTGACCCCAATGGAATGACGATCTTTACCTCTACCGATGAGCATCCGACCACCACAATTAACGACATTGGTTTGTACGATATAGTGTTGACCGTTACCGATGCACTTGGATGTTCGAGCAGCCAAAGTTTTGAAAATATATTGGGAGTAGGGAGCCAGGTTACCCCCAACTTTGAAGCAAATCCGCTACAGGCATGCATTAATAATGCGGTCAACTTTTTTGATCTATCGAGCAGTAACGCAGACTATTGGATCTGGGATTTTGGCGATGGAGCAACGATAGAAGGGGTTCAAAATCCTTCACACGAATACTTAGATACGGGCTTTTTCGATGTCACCCTCTTTGTGTTTAGCAATGGTTGTGGCAATGAAATTACCTTTGAAGATTACATTTATGTGTCTCCACCAGTTGGACGAGCCAGAGCGGAATTTGATTGTACAGATCCTTTTAGGGTGGAATTTAGAAATATGTCGATTGGTGCAGATTCTGCTTTTTGGGATTTTGGGATTGCTGGCCTGAATTCGGATACTTCATCAATCATGGAACCAGAATATACCTTTCCAGATACGGGATGCTATCGGGTGGCGATGACCGTTTTTAACTTTGAGTCGGGTTGTTCAGACACGGATACGGTTGAGGTATGTGTGACCGATCCACAGGCCATCTTTGATTTAGATCCACTAAGTGGTTGTGTACCACTCACGCTGAATGTGACCAATCAATCTATATCTGCGGAAACTTATTTGTGGCAAGCCAATGGAGGGATTGTTTCCAATCCTATCCTCGCAAATCCAAGTATCACTTTTTCCGAAATTGGCATCTACGATAGCATTCAGCTAATTGTTACCGACATTCATGATTGTACCGATACCACTATTTTCAACCAACCGGTAATTGCCAATGGAGTTGATATTCAATTCAATCCCGATCCAATGGGGGGCTGTATCCCCCTAACCGTTGCCTTCCAAGACAATTCAACGAGTCTGATCGGGACGCCCATTCAATGGGAATGGGTCATTGGGGATGATTTGTTTGTCACCAACGAACCAAGTTTTGAATATACATTTGATACGCTCGGATCCTTTCCCGTCCAGTTGTCGGTTTCAGATGATCAAGGTTGCCAAGATACCTTGTTGGTCTTTAATGCCGTAGAGGTGACCCAACCCGTAGCCTTCTTTGAGGCAGATACTTTGAGTTGTACGGCCGATATGGTTCAATTTGTCAACTTGTCAACCGCAGTATTGCCTACTTATCTCTGGGACTTTGGCGACAATACTACTTCGACCGAAGAAAATCCACAACACAATTATACCCAGCAAGGGATTTACACTGTTTGCTTGACCGTGACGGATGCTTATGGCTGTGATAGTACCACTTGTCGACAAAATTACATTGAAATCGCGGATCCGGTTGCGGCTTTTACGGTGGATGCTTCTTTTGCGGATTGTCCTCCATTGTTGACCCAGTTTCAAAACAACTCTCAAAATGCCACTGCTTACGAGTGGGACTTTGGTGATAATTCAGGCTTTTCCAATTTAGAAAACCCTCCACACGTGTATACCATTCCCGGAACTTATGATGTGAGATTGGTCGCCATCGCCACTGAAAGTTGTCGGGATACCTTGATCATTGAAGATTTGATATTGCTTCAGGGACCCGTAGGGGAGTTTAGCTTTGCGATAGATACCAGTTGTGTTCCTCTAAAAGTTTCCTTTAGTGGAAACTCGGCAGATTTGTACGACTATGTCTGGGATTTTGGCAACGGAGTATTGGATACTACTTTGAATGTAGTGGACGATGCCATCGAATTTACCTACGAGGAAACGGGGGCCTTTGTCCCCAAACTCATTTTAATCGATGATGCCAATTGTATGCGTGCTTTAGAATCGCCGGATACGATTTTCGTCGAGGATTTAGAGGTTGACTTTATGGCCTCCGATCTGACCTCGTGCAATGACAATACTCCTGTTTCCTTCATCAACCTCAGTACTTCTACTGCTCCAATTGTATCCAGTGAATGGATTTTTGAAGGCATTCAACCTAGCGTTAGTACCGCCGTGGAACCACAAATTATTTATGAGGCTCCAGGTGCATTTGACGTTGGCCTGATCGTCGATATTGGTTTTTGTCGAGACACGTTAACGCAGTCCAATTTTATTCAAGTTGGCGAAGTGCCTACTGCTGCTTTCTCCATGAGTGACACCTTGGACTGTGCGCCCTTAACGGTCGACTTTACTGATGCCTCCTCTGTATCCATTGGAGCGATTGCCAATTGGCTTTGGAATTTTGGAGACTCAACCCAATCCAATCAGACGAATCCGCAGTACATCTTTACCCAAGGCAATACCTATGACGTTTCCTTGATTGTCGAGACCGATTTGGGTTGTCAAGATACTGCCATTCAATCATTGGAGGTATTGCCTTCTCCAGAAGTAAATTTTCCGGATCTACCAGCGATTTGTCAGGGGGAGCAGTTGGTCCTTACCGCCCAGATTACAGGGGATACGTTCGGGGCTCAGTTTTATTGGTTACCCGAGCCCAGCTTGAGTTGTACACAATGTTTTGATCCCATTGCTAGTCCGCTAGATACGACGGTTTATCGCTATGTTTGGGAAAGTGCTGGCGGTTGTACCGATACCATTCCTGTTACAGTCAATGTCTTGCCATTTGCTGTACCCATTATAACTTTGACTGCAGATACGACCATTTGTGCCAATGATTTGGTACAACTTTCAGCTACCGGAGGAGATGATGTGTTTTCTTATCGCTGGGATGAATCGAGGCCTGGACTAAGTTGTTATGAATTTTGTCAAAATCCAGTTGCCGAACCAGAAATTTCAACGGTTTATGTTCTGACCATAACCAACTCTTTTGGCTGTTCTGCTAGAGATTCGGTGGCAGTAGGAGTGATCGATGCCTTCCAGCCGATTGCTGGTCCCGATCGAACCATCTGCGCGGGGGATAGTGTGCAGTTGCAAGCTACGGCGGGGAATAGTTGGGAATGGTTGAACCCTCAGGCTTTGACTTGTGCTTTTTGTGCCAATCCTTTTGCTTATCCAGATAGTAGTAGGTCTTACGTTTTGCAAGCGATTGATCAGATGGGATGTACCATTCAAGATACTGTTTTGGTCAATGTGCTTACTGCGGATAATATCGATGCCGGGGAGGATGTGGTTTTGTGTCGTGGAGATGTGGTTGAGCTTTCGGGCGTTGGCAGTGGACTGTTGTCTTGGTCACCAACGACTGGTTTGGATGATCCTGGCATTGGGAATCCCGTGGCTCAGCCGGAGTCAACGACGGTTTACACTTTACAGGCTGAAAATGATCTGTGTGTACTTCTGGATTCACTCACCATTCAAATTGTAGCACAAACCGAACTACAAGCCATGGATTTGGAGATCTGCTTGGGCGATACTATGCAGTTGATGGTTGATGGGCAAGCCGATCAATATCAGTGGTCGCCGGCCAGCCAAATTTCTGATGTAAGTGCCGCTAGTCCTTCTGTTTGGCCCAGTGAGACCAGTACCTATACTTTAATTGGTCAGCTCTCTACTTGTGCTCCGGATACCCTTGCCTTAACCGTAGAGGTAGATCTTGTACCGGCGGTAAGTTTAACTCCAATTTTTTACTTCGTGGACAATCAGCCCATTCAAATTCGTCCTACCATATTGGATGATCGCAATTATCAATTTGAGTGGTTCCCTACCGATAGCCTAAGTTGTACGAACTGTCCCAATCCAACGGTTACACTCGATACCAGCCAGACTTATCAATTGTTGGTGACCGATCTGGATACGGGTTGCGAACGGCTATTGGAGACTCGATTGGAGCGGCTTAGCAATTGTCCGGATGATTTGATTTACGTACCCAACGCTTTTTCTCCCAATGATGATGGCATCAATGACGAGCTAAAAGCATATTCTGCCACCATCAATCAGATCAATACTTTCCAAATTTTTGATCGCTGGGGAGAAATCGTTTTTCAAACCAACAATATGGACTTAGGATGGAATGGCAATTTTAGAAATCAAACCGCTGCCATGGGCGTCTACATTTACTTTTTGGAAGCCCCTTGTCCCATTGATCCTAGTAAGACGATTTTCCTCAAAGGAGATATTACCTTGCTGAGATAGCTTTCACATGACAGCTCATGAATAAGACAAATGACTCCTCCTCAAGAAGAATGGAAGAATAGCAATGGTAAACTTTGATCGATAAGAAAAGTAGAGGAGCCACTCGATTGGTCGGGATGCTTATCGCGTGTAGGAAAAGGCGATTTTCAAGCCAGGAATATTTTTGATCGTTTTTGCTTGTTCCAAACTGACTTTGGCAATGCGGGCTTTTAGTTGTAGCAATTGTTGGTCTACTTCGCTTTGGCGAATGGCAATCGCAATCCGGGCCAAGTCTCCAAAATCCTGTTCGATCATTTCCAGTTCTGCTTTTTTGACGGCATTCATCACCCCACTCATCAGCGCATAGTCAAAGCGAATATCATAGATGTCTTCCACCGTTTTTTTGATCACTTTAGCTCGACGAAAGGCTTCAGCAGTACTTTCCCGGTAGGCATTGATCAAACCGGAGGTACCCAATTTGGTTCCACCGAAATAACGGACGACGACTACAAAAACGTTGGTTAAACCAAAGGAGTCAATTTGTCCCAGAATGGGGCGTCCGGCAGTACCCGAGGGCTCACCATCGTCATTGGCGCGAAACTGATTGCCATCCAAACCAATGCGATAGGCATAGCAATGGTGTCGGGCTTTGAAATGTAATTTTTTTACTTCCTCCAAGTGTGCTTGCCATTCCTCTTCTCGATACACGGGAAAAGCATAGGCGACAAACTTACTGCCTCGATCGCGGAATGCTCCAGTACTTGGTTCGAGAATCGTTTGGTATTGGTCTAACATATATTGTTTATCCTAGCGAATGGAAGAAAATGAGGCGTCAAAGATAAAGGCTCATTTTGGTTTCCCAAAAGTTGACTCCATCGATTTGATTGCAAACTTTTTCCTCTGGCTTAAAATTATGGCGTAGATAAAAGCCTTTGGCGGAAGGGGTGGCGTACAGATACAATTGTTTCAAGCCTTGATTGCGGGCCATTTGGATCAAATGATGAACCAGCAACTGTCCAATTCCCTTTCCTCTTTGATGTGCATTGACATAACATCCGAAGACCTCAGTGCCTTTTAGGCCAATGGTGCCAACGAGTCGTCGATGGTGAAAAGCACAGAAAATTTGACAATGATCTAACTTTTTTAAAATAGCAGTTGGAGTATTGGCCTTTTTCCAGACCCTGACTTGCGCCGTTTGGTAGCCATTGTCTTTGACCTGTTCGGTATTTTTTTGAATCAAATAGCTGATTCGTCTGGCATCTTTTGCTTGGGCGGTTCGAATGGTATACGTATTACTTTGGAACAAATCGTTCGGTATTTGGTTATGAAAATGCAGCATTAACAGCCCATTAACAAGCGTTGAAAGCTCATTAACAGCTTGAGGAGGTGAAAGTCCCTAATTTTGGGTTGACAAACAGTGGGGAAGGAGGCACTTGCTTTTTCATATCGCGCTGAGTATCTTTGCCGGACTTATTTGGATGCGATCATTTTTTAGGTGTTTTAAAGCACCTTCATAACCCATTTTGCGTAAGCCTAGATGGAAAACGCTAGGATGGAATGATTGGGAGTAGAAAAGACTTCGACCATTTTCCGTCCATCAACAGAAGGATCAAATGCGCTCTAAAACCAAGAAATAAATTCAACGATTATGTTTACGACTCTATACCTTTTGCTCATCAGTAGTAAAATGACCATCGGGAGCTTGGTGACCTGTATTGGTTTGGATGCTTTGTTGCTTACCGCTTTGGTAGGTTATCTCAATGCTCAAAAGTCATGGTTGGTGACTTATCTACAAAACTTTTGCGGGGCTCTATTTATTTTTTCTGGGCTGGTCAAAGCCATCGATCCTCTGGGGACCGGCTTTAAAATGGAACAGTACTTTGCGGAGTTTGAATCGACCTTTGCCGATACTTGGATGTCCTTTTTGGCACCCCTGTTTCCGTTTCTGTCCAATTATGTGGTGGCCTTTTCGGTCATTATGATTGTCTTTGAAATTGTTTTGGGGGTCATGCTGATCCTGGGATCGAGGCCCAAATTCACGAGCTGGGCTTTCCTGATACTTGTG
>JBCCSR010000285.1:0-6529 GCA_039199865.1 Bacteroidota bacterium | reverse complement strand
TCGGTACTTTAACTGATCGATTCGATTGAGTAAAAATACCTCTTTTTGAGTATCGGGTAGCTTATTGATGGCTTGACTGAGCTTGTGGTAAAATTCTTTTTTTTCCATGATGTACTCTGGACTTTCTACATCTGGATGCAATTGAATGTGTTGTTCGTATTTGCGGACCACCTTTTTCCTTTCCACCTTGTTGAGGTAACGATTGCGGATCACTTTGAAGAGAAAAGCCTTGGCGGTGGCAAAACTTACAGTGGCACAATTTTCCCATAATACTAAGAAAGCCTCTTGCAGTAAGTCTTCGGCAAGGGCTTTGTTGCCACACTTGTAATAACTGAAATGATATACCGCGTCGACCTGTTCTTGGTAAACTTCTTCAAATTGTTTTTCCTGGCAAATGGAACTTGTGTTGGCTTGATTCATCAGCGTATTTTTACATAGGAGCCATGCTCAAGTTAGTAAAAAGGTCAAAGACTAGCATGTTTGGCAAGCACATTAATGAAATCTTAAGATTTTTAAGGGAATGGAAAGAGCGGGAATTGTCTTGTTTGGAAAAAGTGTTGCGTACGGACAAATGTAGAATTTTCCTTGGGCAAACTCCATTTTTCTATTTGAATCAAAAAAAAATTGATAAGAGGGGTAGGGTAAAAGAGCAGTAAGCTGTTTTGCCTATGTATTCCCGAACTAAAAACCTATGTTTAATGAGAATTTTACTAAGCCTATTTATCTGCATTTTCTTTCATGGGCTAGCTGGTAGTCAAATTTATAATGACTACATCGGAACCGGCCATAATGAGGGCGTAATCGTTTCTAGCAGTACTCAGCAAAGCAATGGACAAGCGACCATCGATGGTTCGGGTTTTGGCAAAGACCTCGCCGGAGCTTCACGTTTGATGGCGCATGCTACTCTCGGAGCCAACTTGGAAGAAATACTCCAACTGGACGAGATGGGATATGAGAGTTGGTTGGAGGAACAAATGGAGCTGCCCGCAACTTCTTACGGCAGCTTGATTACCCCCATTGACGATCTGCTCTACGAATATCATTTAGAATTGGGAGGTGATCCCGATCAATACTTTGTAACTGCTCAACACTTTAGGTACGCCTGGTCGCACATTATTATGAACGCACCAGATGTGTTGAGGCATCGCGTGGCTTTGGCCTTGAGCGAAATATTTGTCATCTCCGACAACTCCGATCTCATCATTCGTGGAGAAGGGCTGGCAGATTATTACGATCTTTTGTCCGAACATGCCTTTGGCAACTACCGAGATTTGTTGATGGGCATCACGCGCCATCCAACTATGGGTTTTTATTTGGGGCATCTCCACAATCCAAAATCGGATCCGGCCAATAATATCCATCCCGATGAAAACTATGCTCGAGAAATCATGCAACTTTTTTCTATTGGCCTGTATGAACTCAACAATAATGGAACGCGAATCATTGGTTCAAATAATCAAGCAATTCCAACTTACGACAATGACGACATCAAGGGCTTGGCTCGCGTGTTTACTGGCTTTGGTGCGGGAGCTTGGGTAGAACCCGGCCCTCCTTTGGTCTTTAACCCTCAGATTCCGATGTTTTATATCGATATGACGGTTCCCATGAACATGTACGAAGAGGCGCATGAACCCGGAGAGAAACACATTCTTGGAGATTTTGTCATTCCCGCTGGACAAACGGGAATGCAGGACGTGGAAATGGCCCTTGATCAATTGTTCAACCATCCCAATGTTGGACCATTTCTGGGCACCTTGTTGATCAAGCGTTTGGTGAAGTCCAATCCAACCCAGCTTTATGTTGAACGTGTCGCCAACGCATTTAACGATAATGGCAATGGCGTTCGTGGGGATTTGGGGGCAGTCATCAAAGCCATCTTACTCGACGAAGAGGCTCGCGATTGCAATTGGATCAACAATCCTTCCAACGGAAAACTAAAAGAGCCCATCCATCGCTACACGCAATACTTAAAGGGCTTAAATGTCACCGCAGACAATTGGTTTTGGAGTGGAGGCTACGCTCAGCAAGAGTTGACGGGGCAATATGTGTTGTCTTCCCCTACCGTATTCAATTTTTTCCTTCCCGATTATCAGCCCAATAGTGAGATTGCCAACGCAGAATTGGTGGCTCCAGAGTTTCAAATTTTCAACTCCGCAACTTCAGTGGGTTACATGAACTTGACCTACTTTATGACGGTTGCCGACTTTTTAAATGAAGTCCCACAGCAAGAATTCAATCAACTAGGGATTCTCGAAGACTACCGAGCTTATCTAAATGATCCTTGGCTGACAGCATTGGCGACAGAGCCGGAGGCTTTGGTCGATTACTTGGATCTCATTTTGGCCCACGGTAACATGTCGGCAGAGACGCGCCAAATCATTATTGACTCCACCGAACCCATTATTGCTTTTCCCGAATTTTCGGTAAAAATGGCCCTCTACCTGACGATGGTATCTCCCGATTATGCCATTATGAAGTAGACCCAACTTGCTTCACTGTTTTCAAGCAAAAAAAAGAAAAATCATGTCGAAAAGAATCATATCAAGAAGAAAATTTCTCGGAGAAGCCAGTTGTGCGGCCATGGGGACAACGACTTTGTTTTCTTCCCTATTGAATCTGGGAATGTTCAATGCCCTTTCCAAATCATTAAACGCGCCAAGTGGCGATTACAAAGCACTCGTTTGTATTTTATTGTCTGGAGGAAATGACTCCTTTAATATGTTGGTGCCCAATGGCGCTGAATATGGCGAATATGCTCTTTCCAGAAGCGGTTTGGCTTTGCCGCAAAACGAATTGCTTCCTTTAAATCCGCTCAGTCCAGGTACATCTCTGGCTTTGCATCCCGCTTTACAAGGCATACAGACCTTATTTGAGGCGGGGGATTTGGCTTTTCTTTCTAATGTAGGTACGCTGGTTCAGCCGACGACCAAGGCACAGGTCGTGGCGGGAAGTGTTCCCTTGCCCCTGGGTTTACTGTCTCATTCCGACCAGGCCATGCAATGGCAAACCTCGGTGCCACAAGAGCGCTCGGCCACTGGCTGGGGAGGGAAAATGGCAGATATTATTGGCTCTATGAATACCAGCCAAGACATTTCGATGAATATTTCCCTTAGTGGAAACAACGTGTTTCAGTCCGGTGAGCAAACCGTTGAGTATACCATCAATCCCAATGATGGAGCAGTATCCATTCAGGGATATGATGATAGCGATCCCTTTCACCAATTGATGACTTCGGGGGTCAATAGTTTGCTCAATCAACAATACCAAGACGTATTTAAGACGACTTATGCCAATGTCATCAAAAACTCCATTCAAAGCAATGCGAACTTCAACGAGGCCTTGGAGCAAGTAGGGGCCTTCAACACGACCTTTTCTGACAATTATGTTTCCCAAAGTTTAAGGATGATTGCGCGTACTATTGCTGCCCGGGAGGCACTGGGAATGAAGCGACAAACTTTCTTCCTCAATTTTGGTGGCTGGGACCATCACGATGAGTTGCTGGATCAACACGCAGAAGGCCTAGGCATTTTAAGTACCGCCCTGAGTGAGTTTTACAGTGCCTTGGATGAAATTAGCATGAACGACTGTGTGACGACCTTCTCCGTTTCTGACTTTGCACGTACTCTGACGTCCAATGGAAATGGTACCGATCATGGCTGGGGGGGCAATGCTTTTATCATGGGAGGAGCAGTAAAGGGAAAAGAAGTCTATGGAACGTATCCAAATTTAGCACTTGGTAGTGATTTGGAACTGGGAGACGGTATTCTCCTTCCAACTACAAGTGCAGATGAATATTTTGCGGAGTTGGCCTTATGGTTTGGTGTTTCTCCTTTTGATCTGCCACTGATTTTACCCAACATTGGTAATTTCTATTCTGTTGGTTCGGGAACGAATCCCATTGGCTTTATGGAACTTTAATTTTTGGACTTTAGAATGCTACAAGATGAAAAATAAATTATATCTGTTGTTGGTATTGGTATCGATTTTTCACTTCAATGCCTCCGGGCAATGTGAGAGAAACAGTCATACGCCCTTTGAACAAGACAGTTGGTTGTCCTGCCAAATGTCGGCCAATCCAAACCCGGAACGTCCAATGAGTCATTGGATCATGTATGATCTGGGTTGGGAGTATGTATTGGACTCTACTCGCATTTGGAATTACAATGTTTGGGGGAATAGTGGCCTAGGCGTAAAAGATTTAGCAATTGATTATTCTTCGAATGGGACCAATTGGACCAACCTGGGAACCTTTACCATTGAGTGGGCATCGGCTTCTTACAAATATCAGGGAGTTGCTGGACCGAGTTTTGATAAAGTTCCTGCTCGCTATGTTCTACTGACCGCAATCGACAGTTGGGAAGCATCGACTTGTGTTGGCTTTTCTGAGATTCGATTTAACCTGGATCAAAGCACCAGTATTGCTCCAGATTTTAACGAAGATTTGGCCATGGTGGTCCATCCTAACCCGGTGCTTGATGAAGCACAAATTTCTTTCAAAGCCAATCGTACCCCAGATCGAATGGTCTTGTATGATTTATCGGGAAGAAAGATTTTTGAGCAAAAGGAAATCAATGCGATGAACGTAACTGTAGATATGCAGACCCTGGTTGGGGGGATTTATGTAATAAAAGCTTGGTTCGATGACAGTTTGTTGTCTGCCAAGATTGTCAAGGTCAATTAAGAACTTCTAGGTTTTCAATCAAAACCAATGACAGCACAATGAGGGGAAGCCGCAATGCCTTGGAGCGTATTGCGGCTTCTTCGCGTATCAAGCGACTTCGAAGGAAATTTTTACATTCACCCGATATGCCTTCACTTTATCGTTTTCAACCGTAACACTTTGACTCTGCACAAAAGCGGAGCGGATGTTCTTAACGGATTTAGATGCTTTTTTCACTGCTTTTTTGGTAGCATCTTCCCAGCTTTTTTCCGAGCTAGATAAAACTTCGATTACTTTTAAAACTGCCATAGTCTTGAATTTTTTAATGATGAAAAGGAATTCAATACCTGCGTAAAGCAAGTACTGACTAAAAACAATATCGCTAGACCCACCCGCATCGGGTAGTTGCTGTATTCACCGATTGAATCGTAGAATTAATGCGTAGAAGTATAGCAGTAGATGCCAGGCGAAGGATACAACTTGACGTCTTAGCAAATGAAGATATTAAAATCGTGAAATCCTTACAAATTTTCTATTGGATATTTGTTGGAGGTACATCTAGTTATTGGTCCAGTGGATCCGCATTGGATAGCCACCGAAATCTTCACTTTTCACTTCGAGAACGAGCTTATTGGGGCTAATCTCAATGATTTTAAAGTCGGTAGCTTGTTGGCTAACTTCGGGAATAATGGTGATGATTTTGGTACTCTCATCCAATGACCATTTTCCATTGGCTTGATCTCCGGAAGCCAGTGCACTCAGACTGTGATCAGGGTGAAAAACCATGTTGTCGCCCTTTTGTTCTGGAGGCGATTGCATCTCTCCCATAATTTCATAGCCTTTAAATTGCCATTCCTTACAAAGTTGTGCTTTAAGACTACTTTGCGCTTGTGAGAAAAGGACAGTAGTCATAAAGAAAGCCAAAAGTAGGAATCGTTTTTTACTGAATTTGATCATGGGATCAGGATTTGTGGAATGCTTATTTTTTAGCTAGAGCTAAAGTCAGGCCAAGTATTGATAAGACACCTACCTTAGTCCATTTGGTGATTTGCCAAAATCTGGGATTGTTGACATATTTGGTCAAAGTGCCCGACAAAAGCGCAATGAGGCTGAAAATGATCAAGGCTTGGATCATAAAAATGAGCCCTAAAACAATCATCTGGACCGTAATATTCATGCCCTGCGTACTGACAAACTGGGGAAGAAAGGCAATGAAGAATAAAGAGACTTTTGGATTGAGAACATTCATTAAAAATCCCTTTCTGATCAAAGGGAAGAGGGGCGTTTGCTCCACTTTTGCTGTTGATTGTATCTCCAGTGTCTGCTCTTTTTCTTTTATCGCTTGGTAGGCCAGATAGAATAAGTAGGCAGCCCCCAAATATTTGATGATCGAAAAAGCCCAAGCAGATTTTTGAATGACGATCGAAAGCCCCGTAGCCGCTGCCAAGGTATGGATCAATACACCAGTACAAAGTCCTACCGAGATGGCAATGCCATTTCTATGTCCCTTGGTGAGACTTTCGGTCAGGACAAACAAATTATCTGGTCCCGGCATCAAAGTAAGTAAAACAGAAGCGAGCAAGAAAGAGGCAATGAGTTCTATTTCCACGACCGTAGGTTTTTACTTCGAGGCCAAGGCTTTGATTTCTGCAAACAGTTTGTCTTCATCACCAGTATTGTACTTGCGTTTGTGGTAAACGATTTTGCCGTTTTGATCGAGCAAAAAGGTTTGGGGTAAGCCATTGAGCCCTCCGGGCATGACTTTGCGGAATTCCCGATTGACATCATTATAGGTCGCCCAGGGCCATTGCTTATCATTGACTCTAGAAACGAACTTGGGATAATTTTTTTGCACTTCAGGCACTTCAG
>JBCCSR010000284.1:0-6538 GCA_039199865.1 Bacteroidota bacterium | reverse complement strand
CTGGTTTCGGTAAGCCCAAAAGAATTGAAGTAGTTTCCGAATTGCAAAAATGCCTGTACTTTTTCCGGAGATGCCATTTCTCCTCCAGTAATCAAGCTCTTTACCTTTTGCAGTCGATTGACATCCAATTCAGCTAGATATGCCCCCGGTAAAGTAATGACATCAAGTTGATGCGCGTTGATGTAATTCAAAAATAATTCAGGATCTCTTTTCACCTCCTCACTTAAAATAAACAAGTTGGCTCCTGACAATAATGCAGTAAAAATATCCAACACTGAAGCATCAAAGGATAGAGAGAAAAATTGGGAGCATTTACTATTGCTATCAATTGCAAATTCATCTCTTTGAGAAATAATCGTATTCACAACGCCTTGGTGTTCTACCAAAACCCCTTTCGGCTCGCCAGTTGTACCAGAAGTATAAATAACGTAAGCCAAATCATGGGGTGAAATTGGATTTCGTTTGAAATCACTGGCATTTCCCAGTTGTCCGTCCACCGCAATGCAATCTATTTCGCATGGAGGCAAATGCGTTTCCTCCTTTCCGACAAAAAGTAAAGCCTTGATTCCGGATGCTTCCATCATTAACTTCTTCCGATCTTCGGGATATCCTATATCAATCGGAACATAAGCACCACCTGCTTTCAAAATGCCAAGAATAGCCACAATCATCCAATCACTTCTCTCCATCATTACGCCTACCAAATCATTTGATTGTAGGTGATGCTTTTCAACAAGTAGTGCAGCTAACTGGTTCGCTCTTTCATCTAGTTGTTCATAGGTCCATACTTGCTGTCCAAAAGTAACGGCTACTTGTTGTGGGGTGCGTTGTACTTGCTGCTCAAATAAACCCACTAAATGCTCATGATCAAAAGCTAGGTCTTCGCTCCCATTCAAATCAATCAAAAGTTCTTGTTGTTCTTCATCGGACAGCATTTTTAGATCCATTATTTTTTGATCTGGATCCGTCACGATAGATTCCAGGATCATTTCAAAATGATTGGCCATTGTTGCAATCGTAGCTTCCTTAAATAAGTCATTGTTGTAAACAAATGCCAATTGTAATCCCCACGGCTGCTCGGTAATGGCTAAAGTCAGATCGAAAAGAGCAGTTTCGGTATCGATGAGTTGGCCCGCAAGTTTTGTAGTACCGAGTTGAAACTGAGGAACATCGGGGGTATTCTGTAAAACAAACATGACCTGAAATAGCGGATTGATACTAAAACTCCGATTTTTTTCTACCCGATCCACGATTTGTTCGAATGGAACTTCCTGATTTTTAAACGATGCAAGTGTCGATTTTTTTACTGCTCGTAGGTAATCTCGATAGCTTTGTTGCTCTTCTAATTGATTTCTCAGTACGAGTGTATTGATAAAAAACCCAACTAAGGATTCCAACTCTTTGTGATTTCGATTGGCTAAAGGTGTTCCCACACTAATGTCCAACTGTCCAGTATATCTGCATAAAAGAACATTAAAAGCAGAGAGCAAAGTCATAAATAAAGTTGCTCCTGATTGCTGTGCTAAATTATTGAGTTGGGTGGTCAATTCACTTTCGATGTAAAGACTGTGCCTCGAACCACTGTTGCTGAGTTGGGCGGGTCTTGGAAAATCGAGTGGCAACATTAAAGGAGTAGTGTTGGCCAATTGGTTTTCCCACCAATTCAATTTTGGTTTTAAGTAATCCTTGGTAAGATGTTGACGTTGCCAAATGGCATAATCGACATATTGGACCGGTAATGGTGGCAATGCTGCAGGTTTTCCCGATTCAATACTAGTGTAAAAGTTTTTTAAATCTTCCACAAAAACAGAGTTGGACCAACCGTCAGAAGCGATGTGATGCGTCACTAAAACTAAGATGTAGCTTTGATCCACACATTGGATTAAATTGGCTCTCAACATATAATCTTGCGACAAATCAAATGGTACCTCAATAATCGATTCAATCAATTCATTGATTTGTTGCTCCTCTTTGTATTCAGCTTCATTGAGCACCTGATGGTTCATTTTCCAATCAGTCGCAGGTTGAATCACCTGATAAGCGGAGTCCTCGTGTCTTTCAAAAACTGTTCTAAACACTTGATGTCTGTCCACCAAATTCAAAAGTGCTTTTTCTAAAATAGATGGATTCAAATCACTTTCTAATCTGAGGATGGTGGGTTGATGATAGGGTCTACTTCCTACAAACTGGTCGATGAACCAAAGCCTTTCCTGGGAAAAAGAAAGTGGAATTTGATCTGGCTTAGACATCGAGGTGATGGGAGGCAAATCATTTGCCTTTCGTTTTGTCTCCAAAAATTGCGCTAGTTGTTCAATGGTAGGATAAGTAAATATATCTTCAAGATCTGGCTTTTGGTCCAATTGTTTTCGGACAGCAGAAATGATGCGAATGGCAATGAGTGAATTCCCTCCAATTTCAAAGAAATTATCTTGTCTTCCGACATTTTCAAGTTTGAGTAATTTTTTCCAAATCTCGGCCAGTGTCTTTTCAATTTCGGTCGTTGGCTGCTGATTGCCTGAACTAATAGCATCTGTCTTTTGCGGACTGGGAAGTGCTTTCCGATTGACCTTACCATTGCTATTTAAGGGCAATTGATCCAATACAATCCATCGATCCGGAATCATATACTCCGGTAGTCTGTCTGCTAGAAAGCGAAGGAGTTCTTGTTGACTGAACTGATGGGATGGTACCAAATAGCCTGCTAGTTCTATATGTCCATTTTGATTTTTGAATGAAATAACGGTAGCAGTTTGTAGCTCCGGAAATTTTCTCAACACATTTTCTACTTCAGCTGGTTCAACTCGATATCCTCTAATTTTCACTTGATCATCGATTCTACCCAAAAATTGAATATTGCCATCTGGCAACCATTTGACTAAATCTCCAGTTTTGTATAGTCGCCCCTTACCTTTGGCTTGAAAAGGATTCAAAATAAATTTCTCGGCTGTCAATGCTGCCTGTTTTAGATACCCGAGTGCTACTCCATCTCCACCAATCAATAGCTCTCCCGGAACACCAATTGGACATAAGCCCATCGCCTCATTGACGATATAAACCTGTGTGTTGGAAAAGGGTTTTCCGATTGGAATGCTGTGGTATTTTTTATTCAAATCAATTGGATACATTAATTTCCCAATAGTGGTTTCAGTAGGACCATAATGGTTCACCAATTGTATGGCTGAATTTACTTTTTTAATGTCGTCTATGATGTCTGACGATAAGGCTTCTCCACCAAAAATGATCATCTTTTGTGGAATCCAAATTCCATCATCGGATTGGAGTGCCCGCCAATGAGAAGGTACAATTTTGATGCAGTCTATTTTCTCCTCTTCCACATACTGTTTCATGTGATCAGCATCCGTTAAAGATCGTTTATCAAATAAATGCAAGGTTCCACCCGAAAGGAGAGCACCGAAAATAACCGTATTCCCTAAATCAGCGGCCATAGATGACATCAAGCCAAAGGATTCCATTTGTGCCAAATGAAGTCGTTCGTTGATTCCGTGGAAATAGTCTACTACATTTTGGTGACTAACCATTACCCCTTTCGGAGTACCCGTTGAGCCACTGGTATGAATAATATAGGCCAACTGGGAGCCAGCAATATCTATCTTGAGGTTATCGCCAGAATACATTTTAGTGAGATCACTAAAGTGGGTATCCAATTCAAAAACATCAATAATTTTTTCCGCTCCATTCAAATTGGAGCTTGAGGTAACTAAGAGTGCTTGTAAACCCGCATGCTTGATGATCCATTCCTTCCGGTCATCCGGAAAGGAAAGATCGATAGGAACATAAGCTGCCCCGGTTTTTAAGATGGCCAAAATGGATAACAATGACCATTCAGAAGCATCCATTAACATCCCAATCAAATCACCAGCTTTGATATCATAGGTGCTTTTGAGTAATGAAGCTAAGCTATTGGCGCCTTCATTGAGTGCTTGATAAGTCCATTCTTTTTCTTCGAAAACAATTGCGATAGCGTTTGGAGTTTGCGCCACTTGGGCTTCAAACAATTGAACGATCGAAAGTCCTCCTTCGTACTCAATTTGATGCTGGCCAAACTGATCAACAATTTGCTTTTGTTCTATCATTGTTGACAATGTCAATTGATTGATGGATGCACTAGGATTCTCCAATACGGCATCCAGTAAGGTTTGGAAATGGCCCAACATTCTTTCAATCGTTGGGGCAGTAAATAAATCTGTAGCATAGGTGACCCCAAAAGATAATCCTAGGGGAGATTCCGTCACGGAAAACGAGAGGTCAAATCTAGAGGGAGTATGATCATCTTGCTCGGTGTCCAAAGAAGTATTTCCTAAGGTCAAAGAAGGAACATCGGGTGTATTTTGTAAAACAAGCAACACCTGAAATAGTGGATTCCGACTTTGTGATCGTTCTACTTCCATGTAATCCACAATTTTCGAAAATGGAACATGTTGATGTTTGAAAGCAGAGAGCGTTGTCGCTTTTACTCGTTCTAACAAATCAAGGAAAGTTGGATGGTCACTAAGATCACTTCGCAACACCAAAGCATTGATAAAAAAGCCAACCATTGATTCTACTTCTTTATGATTTCTATTCGCTAAAGAAGTTCCGATACTAATATCCTCCTGACCGCTATATCGGTAGAGCAATACTTTCAGTAGAGCCGTCAAGGTCATAAATAAGGAAGCACCAGATTTTAAGGAGAGTGCTTTTAGTTGATCCAATTTTGTTTTATCCAAATTAAAACCGGAGATGGCACCATTGGTCGTTTTGACCATTGGTCGAGGATAATCCGTAGGCAGTTCCAAGGAGGAAGCATCTTTTAGTTGTTGGCTCCACCAATCTAGGGATGCTTGGAGTTGATCGTCATTAAAATGTGTTCTCTCCCAGATGGCATAGTCTGCATACTGTAGGGATAAGGATGGTAATTCCGTGGATCTGTTCTCCAATCTTGCATGATACAATTCTGTTAAATCGTTCACTAGAATGGATTCTGACCATCCATCAGAGGCAATATGGTGAATAATTAAAAGTAGGATGTGCTCATCTGGCGCACATTTGATCAATGAAGCCCGCAGATTAAAATCTTTAGACAAATCAAAGGGCTCCAGTATTTTATCCTCAATCAATTGTTTGACGTAGGCTGGATTGAAGCAATCCTCTGTTTCATGGTACTCCATTTTCCACTCATCTACCTCCTGAACTACTTGGTAGGGATTTCCATCATCTGAATGGATAGTGGTGCGAAGAATTTCATGGCGATGGACCAAGTCAGCCAAAGCCTTACTCAAGGCATCGATGTTTAGATCATGCTTAAGTCGAAGCGTTGTAGAAACATTGTATTCGGTACTGCCATGCAATTGATCCTGAAACCACAACCGCTCTTGTGCATAGGAAAGGGGAATTTTTTCGGGTCGGATTGTTTTAGAAATCATGGGCAAATCTGTCAGTTCATCCATAGACATCAGGTAAGCTGCCAATTGTTCGATAGTAGGATTTGCAAAAATATCAGCCACCTCCAAATGTTTACTAAAAGTGCTTTTAATGCTAGACTGTAGTCGAACGGCCAATAAGGAATGTCCTCCAATTTTAAAAAAGCTATCTGCCATTCCAATCTTTTCGATCCCCAGTAATTCACTCCAAATATTTAATAGTTGTTCTTCCACATCATTTCGAGGCTCCTGTAGTTTGCTATCAATTAGTTCGACAAATTGAGGATCGGGTAGCGCTTTTTTATCCACTTTTCCATTGATTGTGAGGGGAACTTCGGCTATTTCAATGAACAAAGCGGGAATCATGTAAGCGGGTAAAGTGGCTTTTAAATGCTCCTTCAATTTACTTTGCAAAAGGATTTGATCCTCCTTGGTCAGTTGATCTAAAGTAGGGTTTTGTCTGTTCTTTGTAGGCACGTAATACCCAATCAATTCCTTAAATAATCCTTCTTCTCTTTCTCTGGATATGACAATTGCATCATCCACCCAATCATGAGTCCTCATCACCTGTTCTATCTCGCTTGTCTCAATGCGGTAACCTCGAATTTTGACTTGATTGTCTTTTCTGCCTCGGTATTCAATATTTCCATCTGGTAGCCATCGTACTAAATCACCAGTTTTATATACTCTTGAATCTTCATTTTCAGAAAAAGGATTGGATACAAATTTTTCTTCACTTAAGCCTTGACGATTGAGATAACCTCTGGCCAGACCGACACTTTCTATCCACAATTCTCCGACAACCCCCACGGGCACAAGCTGCCCCGCCTTATCTACCACATACAAAGACGTATTGGCAATGGGTTTTCCAATGGGTACTTTACTATAAGTCAGTTTTTCTTGAAAAGCGACTTTAAAAATGGAGGCCACTATACTCGATTCAGTGGGTCCATAAGCATTGTAAAAATTGGTATACTGAATAATTTCTTCTGCACTTTTTCGAATGGCAGCTTCCCCTCCAGTGATGATTGCTCTCATTCCTGCCAAAGCAGATACATCCAATTCATTAACAAAAGTAGGTGGTAAAAGTCCAATGCTAATTTTTTGCTGCTGAATGT
>JBCCSR010000283.1:0-6551 GCA_039199865.1 Bacteroidota bacterium | reverse complement strand
TGCTTTGTTGCGAATCAATGAACACGTGCAGCCCAATAACTGGAAGTTCTTGAAGCGAACAAGTGAAACAGAGTCGAAACAAATGATCCATTTACTTACACACAATATCATTCGTCATAAAGCATCTGATAATGTACATGAGATCTCTCCTAAAATATTGAGAGAGATTTTTTGGAAACAACCAAATCTGCATCCATAACTGCTCCTTAGATCTTCGAGACAAAAATAGCAGAATAAGGCCTTCTTTTACTATATTGAACGATAAACTAAGCAATCAAATTCATGCATGATTGTATATTCTGTAAAATCGTAAATAGAGAAGCGAAGTCCTGGCCAATTGCGGAAAGTGAAACGGCTTATGCTTTTTTGGACATTCATCCCGTCAGTCGATACCACACGCTTGTCATCCCCAAAACCCACTATACCAATATTTTTGATATCCCAGAAGAAGATTTAAAAGGAGTGATGACCCTTTTGCGGAAGGTCTGTAAACTTTACGAAGAAAAACTTGGGATTAAAAATATACGGATCATCAATAACAACGGGCGAGAGGCCCAACAGGAGGTTTTCCATCTTCACTTTCACATCATTCCCAGGCAACTTGGAGATGGTCTACACACCAAGTGGACCAGCCATCCGGAATGGTGTGGAGCATTTGATGATATGATCGAAAAAATCAGGAGTTAATATGCGCTTACCCTAATTGTAAATCCAAGTGCTTCCCTTTTTTCTCCCACCGCTTCCCGTTGGGATATTCATGCTTCGCACGCAGGAACTGACCAAAGCGTTTTTGACCAAAAGCATTGACATAAGCACTATTTTGCCACGCAATCTGCCCATTGATCATAACGAGATCAACCGTTTTATCATTTCGATTGACGAGGCGATCACAACCTTTCAAAAAGGGAGCGGTATGATAATCATGGACTTCATCCGTTAGGGCTTCCGGATTGATGATCACGATGTCCGCTCGTTTTCCCACCGCGACATGTCCTGCATCGATATTAAAAAAGTCAGCGTTTTCCTTGGTCAGTCGCCAAACTGCTTTTTCCAGACTCATAATCGGGTCGCCTTTCTCGTGGGAGGCTTGAACGTAGCGAAGTACGCGGATGGGTAAATTGTAAAAGGCCATGTTATTGATATGTGCCCCAGAGTCAGCAAAACCCATAACGATGTTGGGATCATTATAATGAGGCTTGTATCGGGAGGGATCATGATTTCCAATGGTCGTTTCCCACAAAATTTCTTTGTCCATCTCCACGACTAAATCTAAAAATGTATCTACCGGATGTTGATTTCGCTCTTGGGCAATTTCGGTAAAGGATTTACCAATTAGGCTTTCATCTTTGGCTTTGATGACGTAAGCATCCCCAAAATCCTTTTGCCAAACTTTTGGCGTAAGTTTGCTTCCATAATCTTTTTTGAAGCGTTTTCGGTAATTGGGGTCCTTTAAAGTCGCATTGCGCTTGGGCAAGTCTTTGGATAGATGACGGGCCAATTCACCCGCTGGAAATTCCTCAAAAACAACCAGCTCCATTCCCTCCGCTAAAACCCGAAAGGGAACGGGGAAACCTTGCATTCTAAAATCGGCTCTAAACACGGAATTGAAAAAGGCCGTGATATTACTCACCAAAGGTCTGATGATTTTATCGGCCTTGAGGTCCATCAGTGCGACCACTGAGGTTTTCAGAGGCTTTCGCCAGAAAAAGGCTGCACTTTGAAACAAATACCAAAAAACGCCCACTCGATTGACTAGATTGGGAACGCCTTGAAGGTGTGCTCCCCTCCTACGTGCAATGCGGGTAAGTCTTCCCCTTTCGGTTGCTTTGGCATAAGCGGCGGGCAACAATTTCGACCAATGTCTACCGTCCATTTTATCCCAGGGATTGTGCTGCATGGAAATGCCAACAAAGCCTTCATCGAAAGCATCTTCCAAAAGGCCTTCCATTTTCTTTAGCTCGGCCTCCGAAGGGCGTTCCCCCTTTTCGAGAGCGCGATCGATTCCCATCACAGCTGCTCTGATATCGGAATGACCAAGGAAAGAAGCAATGTTGGGACCAATGGGCAAAGACTCAATGTGTTGGATCCATTCCGAAGGATTGGACCAATTCTTTTTTTCTTTCAAGATGGGATACAAGACCTCCCGTGGGAAGGCTTCCACTCGGGTAAACATATCACAGCAGTCCTCTACATCCGCACAGATAAAAGACAGGGAACATCCTCCCAACATTACTGTCGTCACTCCGTGGCGAACAGATTCGCTTAGTTCAGGGGCGACCAACACCTCGCCATCGTAATGGGTGTGGTTGTCAATAAAGCCAGGTAGGATCCACTTCCCTTCCGCATCAATAATTTGGATATCTTTATCATCGTCGGAGAGATCACCTTCACCAATGGCTTGGATCACTCCATCCTTAACGAGAACATTGGCCATTCTCGATGGTTGACCCGTTCCATCAAATAACCGTCCGTTGAGTATCAGAAAAGTAGCCATATTTACAAGATAATAAATTTATGAGGGAATCCGTTTAAAATCGGCTTTTAAATCTAGTTTATCTTATACCTTTACTGTGGTTTATCTATCAGCTAAAAAGAATATTCATGCGCTCCCTCCTTCTACTTTCCTTCCTTTATTTATCGACTTTATGCCACGGACAAAGAAAAGCCATTCCTGAACTTCCCGTGATGGATGTGGAAAAAGCGGGATTCAATCGCGATTCGATTGATGCGCTGATCGAAGGCATTGATAACTTACAACGCAGAGATTTCCGAGGCTTAATTGTCATCAAAGACAATCATCTGGTGGTAGAACATTATTCCAATTCTTTTTGGCGCAACCACATTCATGACATTCGCTCTGCGGGCAAAAGTATTACTTCATTGTTATTGGGGGTTGCCATCAAAGAAGGCCTGGTACAAAACCTCGACCAGCAGGTCTATTCTTTTTTTCCAAAGGAAAAGTATCCCACAATCCATGAAGATTACAAAAAGGTCAAGATCAAACACCTGCTCGACATGTCTTCGGGCCTGGATGCAGACTCGGACAATTGGGAAACGCCCGGCAATGCTGGCCAGTGGATCGCAAAAGACGAATGGCTCACTTATCTGTTGGGGATTCCTTTGGTGAAAGCCCCAGGTACGCGATGGGTTTATGCCGACATCAATGCCGCCTTGATCGGAGCGATCATCGAAGAGCGATCGGGGATGAGTTTGAGAGATTTCGCCAAAGAAAAGGTGTTTGGTCCTTTGGGGATTACCGAATATTACTGGTTCACCAATGCTGCCAATCAAACAGTAGCGGCGGGTAATTTGTATTTATCTACCTTGGATTTTGCTAAACTTGGAACCTTGGTGGCCAACAAAGGAAAATGGGGTGACCAACAAATTGTACAAACAGATTACGTAGAACGATTGCTACAACACAAAGTTTTTGAGCTCAGTGATTACAATCCGCTAGCTGACCAATACGCGATGCTCTGGTATAAATCAAAGAGAAATTTTGGGACAAAAACCGTCGACTATCTCTGGGCCTCTGGTAATGGTGGCAATCATTTGGTGGTCATTCCCGAGGAAAACATGGTCATTGCCGTTACGTCAGGTGCTTACCGTCAGTGGTATCCACATCTCAGGGCCTACGCTATTTTGGGCAAGTTGGTGAATGCATTGAATTGATCCAAGCAATCAATTGAACAGCCCAATTTACCACAACCCTACCAGATACCAGGCCAAATAAATCATGCCTAGAAATGCGACCAAAGTCAAGGCGGCACCAAAGGCAACCACCCAATAATTGTAAGGGCGATGTTGATGAGCAGGCTCTAAAGCGGTCGCTTCTATTTCCTTGCCTTCCCAAATCATCATGGCTTGCACCCTAATTGTTTTGCTGATCACCAGTAAGGAGGGAATCATAGCCAAAATAATTACCGTGACAATCAGCAGACCAAAAGCCAGAGAAACGGCCATCGGGATAATGAGCTGTGCGCCCAAACTCCTTTCTAACAAAATAGGCCCCAAACCTACAATCGTCGTCACCGAAGTCAATACAATCGGCCGAAAGCGAGACAAGCCCGTCTCGTGTAAGGCAGTTTCGAAAGACAAACCCGCTTTGATCTTATCGTTGAACATCGTCACAAAAACCAAAGCATCATTGACCAGAACCCCAATTAGTGCCACAAAACCCAAGAAGGAAACCATGCTTACGGGCAAATCCATGACGTAATGGCCCAAACCTACTCCTACAAATCCAAAGGGAATGACCACAAAAATAATTAAAGTCTGACTCAAAGATTGAAAGGTCAACAAAATGATAAAAAAGATGACGAGTAAAATCAAACCAACCGTCTTGGTCATCGAAGACATGGTCTTGGCTTGCTCCCTACTCTGCCCATTGTAAATGACTTTAACGGTAGGATATTTCTCAAGCACTGGAGGAATGACGGAACGCTCAATTTTTGCCAAAACGCCCGATACCGAAACGCGACTATTGGCAATTTCTGCTTCAATTCGGACCTCTCTTTTTCCGTCGAGATGTTGCAGAGACATAATGCCTCTCTCTATGGAGAAATCCGCTAATTCCGCCAAAGGCACCGATAGTCCCCCTGCATTTCGAATATACATGTTGCCCAATTGACCAAGATCAGCTCGATCATTCGCATCATAGCGTACCCAAACTTTTACTTCATCGCTCCCTCTCTGTAAGTCCTGTACTTCACCACCAAAATAGCCTTGCCGAACTTGTCGGATTACTTCTCCGGGCGTAAAACCTAGGTAATACGCTTTGTCTTTTAGATCAATACTGATTTCCTTCAAGCCTTCCGAATTGTTGGGAATCACATCCCGAAGTTCCTCCATTTGGGACAAGGAAGACTGGATTTCCGTGATGGCTTGCTCTAAATCTTGGTAATCATCGCCGAGTACCGAAATGTCGACTGGCTTGCCGAAGGCACCAGGGGCTCGATATTGCAAAAACTCTGCTTCGTAAACGGGACCGACTCGATCTCTCAGGATTGCACTTAAATCTCTGGCGGTGAAGTTGCCACGTTTTTCGGTTGGAATCAAGGAGACGGTAATAATGCCTTCGTGACTAGTGGGCCCTAAGTTTCGAACCAAGTTGATGAATAAATCCTCTTCGTCATTAAAATACTCCCGTCGAAACTCGCGGTTCATTTCTTCTGCTTCCGTTTCAATTCTCCGCAACACTTTTTCGGTCAATTCTGCTCGGGTTCCTGCTGGCATTTTTAAGTTCACATAAAAGCGCTCGCTGGGCATATTGGGAAAAAAGGTATTGCGAATTTGTCCACCCTGATAAGCGCCGATGGTCACCAACAGACAAAGAATACAAATCGCAATCATGGGAAAAGCATGTTCGATCGAGAAGCGCAAAACGGGTTGATAGGTGTAGTCGCGCAGAAAATTCATCAACTGATTGAGTGCCTTGAGGAAAAAGGGAACTTTGGGGTTGCGTTCTTTCAATGCTTTGGAATGGGCGACGTGAGCGGGAAGAATGAGGGCGCCTTCGATCAAAGAAAAGACCAAACTGATGATCACGACAATGGCCAACTCAATGCCAAACTCTCCCAAACTTCCCTCTACAAAGAAAAAGCCACAGAAGGCCACGACGGTCGTTATGATAGCAGAAAATACAGCTGGTAAAACTTCCATGGTTCCCTCCAAAGCCGCTTCCATGGGGGGCAAACCCGATTCGTATTTTTGAAAAATATTTTCGGCAATGACAATCCCATCATCCACCAAGATGCCGATGACGATGATCATTCCAAATAAAGACATGAGATTGATCGTGACTCCCAGATAGCCCACAAAAATGAGCATTCCGGCAAATGAAGTCGGTATGGCTAAGCCCACCCAAAAGGCCAATCGCCAATTTAAAAATAGAGCCAAAATCAAGATCACCAAGAAAAAGCCAATGATCCCATTATCTCTCAAAAGATTGATCCGATCATTGAGCACCTCAGAGCCATCTTCAATAACCGTGATCTTCACTTGTTGGTGTTTGCGATTGAATTCCTCGACGTAATTTCGCACGTATTCCGTAATGTCGAGGACGTCCTCCCGAATGGTATTATTGATGGTAAAAATAATGGCTGCCTCACCGTTGAGATAAGAACGACTAGGAACATCCTCCCATTGGTCTTTGATATCTGCCACTTGATGTAAGTAAAGCAAACCCCCATTGGAATTGTTTTGGATGACGATATTGCGAAGATCTTCAGCTAAATATTCTTTATTGCGCACCCGAATCAGCAGTTCTTCCTGTTGGGTCTTCATCTTTCCTCCGGTCACTTCGATATTACTGGACTGAACTCTCGCCAAGGCTTGATCAAAAGTCAATTCATAACGCCTCAAATCTGCTTCCCGAAAACTGATTTCAATTTCTTCTCTTGGGAAACCACTGAGATTGATTTTGCTGATCCCCTCCACTTCCTGTAATTCCTTTTCAACCTTTAGCGCAATTTGTTTGAGTTCCAACAAATCAATGGATCCACTAAGTGAAAAATTAATCGCAAAACTTTCGTACTCCTGTTTGGCGATCA
>JBCCSR010000282.1:0-6552 GCA_039199865.1 Bacteroidota bacterium | reverse complement strand
TTGGGCTATGAAGCAAAATTGGAAATCGCCAGTGAATGGAATTGGCAAGTTCTAGAATTGACTCAGACTTATGTAAAACCTACTTTATTTAAGTAGTGCTCATCCGCAAAATCTCAATTATGATGTTTACATCATTTTAGACATCAGCGAATACACATCTGAAGCAGCTCATCAGTAAGCTTAAATCTCTGGTAGCTGAGCTCATCACTAAAACTGGCAGTTTGTCTCTCACTGAGGAGACAAGTCTAGTGAAACAGCTCGATGAACTGCATATATCTGCTAACACTGAGGTAAGCGAAGCAAAAATAATAACTCATTTGGGAACATCAGCGAGATTTATGTGCCGCCACCTTCTGAAAATACACTTCACCGCTGGTAGTGGTCTTTGTTGCTGCCCCATTCGAGTAGACAACACTGGAATGTATGAACGCAATCGCAGAAATATTTTTCATAAAGTATATTTATCTAATAACCCCTAGGCTGCGGGCAGGTATACCACACACCCCATGTCTTATTGATATTATGAGAAGTATATGATTGTATGGCACATGGTTCAAACGTCAACTCAGGATATCCACTGCGTTTAAAAAAATCGTGGAAGCCGCATTTGCCAACCAGCATAGTATACTGATTTTTCTTTTGTTCTTCCTCGACTTCAAAAGACTGACCATAACGGCCTTTGATATCAGTCAGCATTCGACTTTCAATGTGTTTTCGATTGTACAAACGCAACCACAACATGATTCGCATTGACCAAACAATAAACTTAGCACCAAACTTTTTGAATGCCTCTGTCAACTCTTGGACGAGTAGATCCCGTTCTCTTTTCTTTTCTACTTGGAGCTGATATGCTGCTAAAACATAAGCACACATGAGAAAGTGGCTCTGACTCTGCCGGTCGCCAATATATTCAAATTGTTGGTTGAAAAGTAAGATAAACCGATTTTCTAGCGGCTTTAGTTCAGCTGATGCAAAAGAAGGTAAGTTTTTTGGAAATGATCGAATAAAAGCTTCGTCTTGCCAATCTAATGGATATTTCAAATTTAGCGATTTCATATTTTTTAGGCTAGCCTGAAAGCCCAAGGATACCGCTTTTTGCCTTTATCCTTATCGACTCTCTTCGTTCTTCAATTTGATGTAGGAACGCATCAATGGGTTTTTGAACTTATATCGTTGCCGATTTTTGGTTCCAGTCATTTTCAAAATCTGTCCCCTTTCCTCCGTAGAAAACTTTCCCAAATGAAAGGTAAAATTATTGGTTTTCACCGAACGATTCAATAGACAGCTCAAAATAGGCTCTAAATCCTTTGCCTGAAAATAACCATATTCATCAACAGGAGCCAAACTCGCAGCGTATAAAACTTCAGAAAAAATATTTTGCTTGGTCGCCAAGGTAGCGACCCGATAGGCATTGCTCAAACTTTCATGGGCATTGTCGAGGGTCTGATGGATGCCAAAATGAAGTAAAGGCTCGTCGATGGTCGTAGACTCGTTCAGAATGGCAGTATTGCAAGAATGATAACACAAAGCATGGGTAAAATGTGGATAACCCGAGGATAATTCTACAATCTTATTCACCACCGATTCGGCAAACTCCAAGCCCAAAGGCGCTTCTCCTTTTTGTACAATTTGAATGACCTCCTCTGCCGACATCACCGGAATGTGGATCTGCCCCAAATTCCGTTCGATCGATTCGTGTTCGACAATCAAATTACTGATGTCTTCAGATACGCCAACGATAACAACTTTGGTATGTGGCATGGTATCGGAAATGGCCTTGATGGTATCGGTAAAAAGACCTTTATCAAAATTGCTTGTATCCAATCGATCGAATTCATCCAGGACGATGATGGGAGCTTGCAAATGGGCCAACAAACTCAAGACCTTGGCCGTCGTCAGAGGAGCTTTCCCTGCCTGGCTCGACAAATTGACTTTTGACTCCCCTTTTTTCTGCCCCCCATTGAAACCGATCGAATGCTTCAAGCGGCTTTTGTCCACCATAAACTGAGCGAAGACCGATCGCCAGAGGCCATCGTAAGTATCTTTTGAGCTACAGCTGACCCGGGTGACTTGTCGATCAGAAGTTTCAAAAAACCGCATTAAGACATTGGCAAAGGAGGTTTTCCCCACCCCGCGATCGCCATAAACCATCAGGTGATAGCCCTTTTGGGGAATAAAGGAAATGGCTCTTTGTAATTGTTGTTTTCTTCCGGAAAACAAATCCTTGATTTCGATGGGATAGGCAGGAGTATAAATTCTCCCTACTTCAGTAATTTTTTGAAGCTGCTCAGTAGTCATGCGCTTGTTTTTTTTGATGGTGGACAAACCAGTGAGGGAGTCCCCTCTTTCCTTCTAAGCCTTTACTTCGATAATGCTCAAGTTGTTGATCATTGGGGGCAACTCCTTTTCCAGAAGTTGCCCCAATCAAACTCTAACATTTAATTACTAAAACCGAATATATGATTATTCTATTCTCGGGCAATCACCGCAGTTTTACTGCCGTTCCGTAGGCGAGAATTTCCGAGGTTCCTTGCATTACCATTGAGGTCATAAAACGTACGTTGATGACGGCATCGGCTCCAATTGACTGAGCATCAGCAACCATTCGATCGATCGCATGTTCGCGCGACTCCGCCATGAGTTTGGTGTACTCATCAATTTCGCCACCGACGATGTTTTTCAGTCCTGCAAAAATATCACGACCGATATTTCTGGCTCGGACCGTACTTCCTCGGGCAATATCGATGACCTCTACAACTTCCCTTCCGGGAATAAAATCAGTGGTTGTAATAATCATTGGTTTATTTTTTAGTATTGCGTATTTGAGTGCTCATTACAAATTCTCCAACAAAAAATCTGTCATTTTCGTGTAGAGGTGCAAACGAGTTGACCCTCCAAAAATTCCGTGATTCCGGTTGGGATAAAAATAGGTATCAAACTGTTTGTTGGCAGCAATCAAGGCGTTGGCCATTTCAACTGTATTTTGAAAATGTACATTGTCATCTGCATTGCCATGTACCAAGAGATAACTGCCCTTCAAACGATCCGCAAAATAAACCGGTGAATTGTCTTTGTAGCCATCCGGGTTTTCCTCATCGGTACGCATGTAGCGTTCCGTGTAAATGGTATCATACCATTTCCAGTTAGTTACTGGAGCAACAGCAATGGCGGCTTTAAACACATCGCTGCCCTTGAGGATACAAAGTGAAGACATATAGCCTCCATAACTCCATCCAAAGATACCAATCCTGCCCGCATCTGTATAGGACAATCCTGCCAAATATCTTGCCGCCTCAATTTGATCGATGGTTTCGTACTTGCCCAACTGTAGATAAGTCATTTTCTTGAACTTTTCACCCCGAGCGCCAGTCCCCCGGTTGTCCACACTGACAACGATGTATCCTTTTTGGGCCAACATTTGGAACCACCAATAATTGAGTCCACCATAACTATCCGTTACCGTCTGGCTCCCTGGACCACCGTAGACATACATAAAGACCGGGTATTTCTTGGAAGCGTCAAAGTTGGGCGGTTTGATCATGTAGGCATTCAATTCGACCTCATCCGAAGTGGGAATTTTCATAAATTCTACATTTTGCACCCCATACGTTTGCTGCAATTCTGCCATTTCAGCATTGTCTTCAATCACCCGAAGTTCTTTGCCCGACCGGTTGTAAACCGTGTAGGTGGCAGCCCGATTCGCCGTTGAATGGGTCACCACATAGTAATCGAAAGTTCTGGAAAACTGGGCACTACTGCTGCCATTGGCAGAGGCCAAATTCTTTTTGTCTTTTCCCTTAAAATTGACGCTGTAAACTCCTCTTTCCAATGCCGATGCTTCTGCTGCTTGGTAATAAATGCGCTCCTTTTCTTCGTCCACTCCATAAAAGCGCGTCACATCGTAATCTCCCTTGGTCAATTGTCGAACCATTTTGCCACTCATACTGTACATGTAAAGATGATTGAACCCACTTTTCTCACTGGTCCAAATGAAGTGCTTACCATCGTCCAGAAAAGTCAGATCGTCTGTGATATCGATGTAGTATTCATTTTTCTCTTCTAGCAATAGGCGAACTTTTCCCGTCGTAGCGTCGGCCATCAGTAACTCCAAATGACTTTGGTGGCGATTCATCCGAAAAACACAGAGCTTATTGGGATCTTTTGACCATTTGATTCGGGGAAAATAGATGTCCGTCTCTGCACCGGTATCTACCCTCACCGTTTTTCCACTGGCCAAATCGTAGATATGAATCGACAAAACTGCATTGTCTTCTCCAACTTTGGGATATTTGAAGGTTTCGTATTCTGGATAAGCGTCATCGTTGTAAAGAGTCATGGTAAACTCTTTGACTCGACTTTCGTCAAAACGCATAAAGGCAATTTTTTGCCCATCCGGGGACCATTGAAAGGCTTTGGCAAAGGAAAACTCCTCTTCGTAAACCCAATCTGCGCTACCATTGATGATGGAATTGTACTGGCCATCCTCGGTAACTTGTATCGTTTTTCCACTCGCCAAATCGTGATAAAATAGATTGTTTTCTCTTACGTAAGCTACTTTGGAAGCATCCGCAGAGAAGCTCGCATAGCTTTGCTTTCCATCGGAGGAGAGGGCTTTCATTTCGGCAGCTTTACGGTCGTAAACAAAAAAGTTGGCTTTGGTCGATCGACGATAAATCCCTTCGGTCTGTGTTTTTATCATTAGCTTTTGTTCGTCATCACTAAAAGCATAGCTATCAAAAGTACCATCAAAACCTTCCACGCCTTCGATCGTCGATGCATCGAATAAAACTTCCGTTTCCTTTCCACTTAGAATGTCGTATTGCTTGATTTGCTGCTGGCCCTTCCGGGTGTAATGCTTGCCATCATTTTGAAAATTAAAGCCAGGTACAAAACGCGGATAAAACAGATAATCCTGCCAGATGGCTTCTAAGGTAATTTCTTTGGCGGGTTGCGCAATGAGTATCCCTACTCCCAATAATAGAAGTAGCGTCAGTAAACCATTTTTTTTCATCTATCTATTTTTTATTTTAAGTTAAGGTTAGATGGAAGCTGTCTAGTATTAGACAACCTTACCATGATCAAATCGTCATTTCTTTGCGTGATTGAATCTCGATTGAATCTCGATTGAATCATGGATGTTTCATTTTAGCTTAGTTTTAATCCTAGCAGAACCTTAGTCGCTAGTACTCATCCATAATTTTCCGTATCGATTCTTGAATTCGTTTTCTTTTTTCTTTTTTCTCTACAATGCTGGCCGGTACAATGCGGTCTTTACAATCTTTGATGACACAGCGCTCACAAGTCTTATTGACTTCTCGGGACGCGATGGATGGATCATTCCAAAAGCGAACTTTTTCTTTTAGCTCATCATCGAGTAATAAGCCTATCGTTACACTCACGTTGACATTTGGCGTGGGAAAACCGGAACGCGCCAGGGTAAAACAGAGATACTCGTCTTCAGTACCGTGATAGCGGGAGCGTTGTGCGCCAACAATCGTACCTACGTACTTGCCTTCAGCCTGCATTTGCTGTAAATCTTTGAGTAAAGACAAGGACATCCAACGACGACAGTAATGCTCATAAATTTGATTGCCATGCGGATGATGATGATGATTGAGATGCAGTTCTTTATCGACTTGAAAATTTTCGGTCCCCGATTGGTGATTGACCCGTAAAAAAAATAATTTTTTGAGGCCAAAGAAACGCGGAATCAAATTGGTCAGCCGTCCATAAAAGATCTCCGGAGAGATTTGATAGGTCCGCATCAATCCAACAAATGCCTCTCCATTCCATTTGCTACGAGAAAAAAAGGCTTTCATATCTTCTACAAATGCCTCTCGATTGATTAAGACTGCCGCCGAAAAATAGACGGCCTTGAAATGATTGAGCACCTGTTCAAAACTAGTCACCCGGGTTAGCGAAGAAGTATTGCTCCGCTCTTTCAAATCCAGATAATTGAAGGCCAATTCTTTACTCAGCTGAAACGCCCTTTCGGTAGCATTGAGGCCTGGATTGAGGAATAGTTTTTTCTTTTGGGGAAGGACAACCGCCCGAAGGTTTTCCAAATCGGGATACGTTTTTAAGCCATTCTCCACAATTTCGTAACCAAAGCGTTCCGTCAGGATATTGGCCAGCAATGTATCGGAGACCGCTCCTTCCTGTGGAATATCGTACTGTTGAACAAATCGTTTGGCAGCATCCTCGATAGACTCAAAGTAGTTGTAATGCAATTCTTGGTAAGAGCGCATCGCTCCAAAGTAGAAACTCTCCTCCCGCAAAGCATAATTCCTCGATAATTCCACCAAAGTAGAAATAAAAGCGCCAACTCTCAGAGGAGCATTGGCAATAATTTCTACCACTTTATTGAGTTCGATGCCAAACAGATCGAGTGGCAATTCACTGAGAAAGTTGGACTGCAATAACTCACCTACCGGAGCCAACTTTTTGGTTAAATTCGGAGAACTGAGTTCCTCAAAGCTGGTTTCCATCGCTTTGGCCAGAATCACAACCTTATCCTGCTTCGGATACTTTTTGCCCTTCTCAACGAAATAG
>JBCCSR010000281.1:0-6555 GCA_039199865.1 Bacteroidota bacterium | reverse complement strand
TTTCCGTCAAGGCATTCCCGGTGAGCTGGCAGAAATTCTTCCTCCCGATGGATTTTACCAACATGCCAGTCCAAGTACCATACAAGAATTCAAGGCCTTTGCCAGAGTGGTCGCCTTGGAGGACGATCCAGAAAAAGAACAGTTGATTGTTAGAGAAGAAGAAAACCCAGGTGATGAAATCCGGGTGCAATACAATATTGCTGCAAGAAACGAAAATTTTAATCCAAGTATTCAAGCGATCAAATCCGTTTTCGGCTTTCCACTCATTCTCAATCTCATCGATATTGAAATTGATCAGGAAGGCATCTATCGCCCTAAGGCCTTTGTAATCAAACCCGATTATCTGGTCGATGTGAGTGCCATTGCCGAATGCTTTAAGGAAAATAGCGCTTTGCCTTGGGTTCACCTACTCAAAAAATTTCTGCCCTTTCAGACGACCAAGTATCTGATGATCGGAAATATCGCCAACTTCTTTCTCGATGAATTGATGAGCCATCCAGAGGCTACCTTTAAGGCCACCTTCCCCAAAGTATTTCAGCTCAATCCACTAGCCTTTACTATTTTGGAGAATCGGGAAATTCGGGAAATCATGCAAAACTCACAAAAACATTTTCTCACCCTCAAACGCATGGTGGCAAGCGAATTGAAGGAACAAGATGTTTTGCCCGAACACTGCTTTCTAGAACCCAGTTTTTACGCTCAACAGTATGGATTGCAAGGCCGGCTAGACGTTTTCTTCCAACATCCAGAAAATGAAAAAGATTCGGCCATTGTCGAATTGAAAAGTGGAAAAGCCTACATGCCCAACCGTTGGGGCTTGAGCCACAATCACTATGTACAAACGCTACTCTATGATCTGATGATCAAATCCGTTTTTGGTGCTCATCTCTCTCCTACCAATTTTATTTTGTATTCCGGACTTGATGAACGCCCCCTGCGATTTGCCCCCGTGACCAAGTCCAAACAGTTTGAAGCCCTACAACTGCGCAATCAGTTGGTCGCAACCGAGCAAAGCCTCATTCAGTTGATGCAGCAGCCCTTGGAAAATGCCCCCCTTTTCAATCAGCTCAATCCCGCCAGAATGCCCAATATCCGTGGTTTCCTGAGTAGGGATTTGGCCGCTTTTCGTGAGGTTTACAGTGGAATGAATGATTTGGAGCGTCGCTATTTTCTCGCCTTCTCCGGTTTTATTGCCAGAGAACATCAATTGGCCAAAACGGGCGTACAGGGAGTTGAGCACATCAATGGCCAAGCCTCCCTGTGGCTAAATGATTTTTCGGAAAAGAAAGAACAGTTTGAAATCATCAGCCAGTTGACCATTGCGGAGCTGAAAACCGAGGCAGATGATCCCATCATTCGCTTGAGCAGGACAGAAGAAAAGGAAGAAGATAAAGTTGCTAACTTCCGCATTGGTGATATTGCAGTGCTCTATCCATTTTTAGACCAGGCAACCAATGTGTTGTCCAATCAAATCTTCAAGTGCACCATCATTGGTATTGATAAGCATAGCCTCCAAGTTCGCCTACGCTCCAAACAATTCAATAACAGCATCTTCCATGAATTTGAGCATTGGAACATTGAACACGATTTGTTTGATAGCAGCTTTATCGCCATGTATAGGAGTCTCTATGAGTTTGTTCGTTTTCCGGTGGAAAAAAAGCAACTACTTTTGACGCAAACCGCCCCTCAACAAGCAACAGACATTCAAGAAAAACGACTGCCCGGACTGACGATGGAGCAACAAAGAATTTTGGCCAAAGCAGTCGCTGCCCCTGATTATTTTCTCCTTTGGGGACCTCCAGGAACGGGCAAGACTAGTGTTATGCTCAAACATATTGTCAGCCATATCATCAATACCACAGATGAAAATATCTTATTGCTGGCTTACACGAATCGAGCAGTAGACGAAATCTGTGAATCCATTGAGAGCATCGATGACTTTATGAAACGAGAATATTTGCGCATTGGCTCCCGTTACTCTACGGCAGAACGCTTCCAAACGCAATTGCTAAATAGCAAAATCCAACACATCAAAAGCAGACAAGAGCTCAAAGCAGTCATCGACAACCATCGCATTTTCGTATCGACTGTGGCTTCTATTGCTGGAAAAAAGGAATTGCTAAAACTCAAAAAGTTCCATCGGGTCATCATTGATGAAGCATCGCAAATTTTGGAACCCATGTTGGTGGGCCTCCTTCCCTACTTCGAACGTTTCATCCTGATTGGTGATCACAAACAACTACCTGCCGTGGTGGTCCAACCTAAGGAGGAATCAGCTATTGAAGATCAAGCCCTACAAGACATCGGCCTACACAACCTCAGAGACAGTTTATTCGAACGACTTTTCAAGCGATGCCAAGAGAACAATTGGCACTGGGCTTACGATCGTCTGAGTCATCAAGGCCGAATGCACCGTGATATTATGGCTTTCCCTAACCAGTTTTTCTATCAAGGTTTTCTCCATATCCTACCGGAAGAACTACCGGCAAGTCAACAACAAATTCAGCCTCTGCAATTTGCTACTCCAAGCGAAGCCAGCCCTCTGGAAAGACTGCTTTGCCAAAATCGGATGGTTTTTATCCCCACCAACTTTACCGAGGAAGATGCCTCAAAAACAAATAGCCAAGAGGCCCAACTCATTGCCAATCTGATCGAAAGCTATCAAAAAATTCATGAAGCCAATGGGGAAGAGCTGCGGCCCAGTTCGATTGGAGTGATTACCCCTTACCGAGCCCAGATCGCCAAAATTCGACAAGTCGTTCAGCAACGACATCCTGATTTCGAAGACATGACCATCGACACGGTAGAGCGTTATCAAGGAGGAGCACGCAATATCATCCTCATTTCCCTTTGCGTCAATCGGGCCAGTCAATTGGTTTCTTTGATTTCTGCCTCAGAGGAAGGGGTCGACCGAAAACTCAATGTTGCACTGACTCGGGCTCGTCAGCATTTGGTCATCTTGGGCAATGAGCAGTTGTTAAAAGACAATGACATCTATCGAGCATTGATTGAACATTGTCATACTGCTACAGCGTAAATTTTGCTTACCCGCTACGCACTGATCTATTTGTACGCTTCGATTCTACAAGAACTTTCAGACAAGAAAATACTAAATCTTAGGCCAATTAAGTGATGATGTAGCTGCACAACTACTTGTTGTTAATGAGCTTTTGAGCTTCGTGTAGAAATGATTTTTCACAAAAACAGCTTACCAATTATTTTTTGTAAACAATTTACTTTATTTCTTTGTTTAAGAAAGAAAAAAACAAAATTATGCGCCTTAGAATAATAATTACATTAAGTCTTGCCCTTATATTCAGTCTATTTTCATGCACCAAGAAACAAAAAGACATTTCATTTAGGATCCAAAATGTCGATACCATACTCCAAGAATACAATTCAGGTAGAACTTCCAAGGATCATGGTGAATATTTAGAGGGCCAAATCTATATCCGATACGCATCGGATAATAGGCTTGCTGTCTACATTGGGCGAGCAGGGACAGATAAATCACTTTTTTACCTATTGGAGACCAGTAAGAAATTAGATCAATCGTTTGAATTAGTCATTGAAGAGGGACAAATCCTTTTCCTAAAAGATCACTTGGTAATCAATTCCCTAAATGCACCAAAATCTTATTTATTTAAAGTCAACCGTAAAGCAAGGCCTAAATCTTTGGAACAGTTGGTTTTCGATGAGGAATTTTCTGGATTTGGTTTGGGACGCTTTGTGGGTTATCCATTGTACAATGCCGCAAATAATGCTGCTAGCCAAAGGAATAATGGCGCTTTCGGATTACCCGGAGATCCACCTGCATTTGAATTGGCCCCTACTTGTAAATGTAGAAAAGCAACGGAAATAGATGATGATTGTAATGCGGGCGGCCACGGTTCTACTAGCTGTTCCATCACGGATATAGATGGGAATAATTGTCAGACCGATTGTGAGGCAGGTTATTTTTCTTGTTGCCGCTACTCGGGTTTCTAAGATAGACTAGCGGAAGTACTGCTCCCCTATTTGATGTCCAACCATTTATGGGTCTGTAAACTCATATTCCATAAGGGATTCTCCAAGCAAAAACGCAAGGTTCGTTTGGTATTTTCTTCGACGAGCAAACCATCCATAGGTTGTAAGTAAAAGTGAGTGAATTCCATGCTTTCAAAACGCTGAGGTTCTGCTCCTTCTTGAGGAAAAACCAGTTTGAGCTCGTCACCATGGGTTTGGACCAGCTTTGCCCCTGCCTTGGGGCTAACACAGATCCAGTCGATTCCTTCGGGAGCAGGGATGGTTCCATTGGTTTCAATGGCTACTTGTAAGCCAACTTGATGAAAGGCATCTACCAACTCTTGATCTAGTTGGAGCAGAGGTTCTCCTCCGGTACATACCACGTAGGGATGCCCCAGTTTGTTTTCTTTGGGCCACAATCCAATCACCTTTTCTGCCAGTTCCACTGCCGTAGCGTATCGGCCACCATTTTCACCATCCATCCCCCAAAAGTCCGTATCACAAAACTGGCAAATGTCTTTGGATCTATCCTCCTCACGGCCACTCCAAAGATTACAACCCGTAAAGCGGCAAAAGACCGCTGGCCGCCCCGTGTGTGCACCTTCCCCCTGTAGGGTGTAATACATTTCTTTGACTTTATATGCTGGCATCTCCTGATTTTAATCCTTTCCTGGCAATCAACACGTAGTAATTAAAGAAAAATTCTTGCTTATACAAGTTCGTTCTTTGCCTGGAACAATGGCGATTGGACAACATTTGCTCATATTCCTGCAAGTTGTATTGATGAGGATGCAAAATATCTCCAGGAATCCAACGAAAAAGGTGTTTGCAGAGTTCATAATTATGCGCATCAATCGATACGATCAGCTCTCCTCCCGGTCGACAAGCCTTGACCAGGTGATCAAAGCAGAATTCTAAATCTGCAACGTGATTGATGGCATTTAAGCAAAAGACCTTATCGTATTGTTGGTCGATGACAAAGGCTTCAAAGGGGATAGGGTTGAATTGTACCCAGGGATAAAACTGCCGATCGAAATGATCCAAAGAAGAGGCATAGCGATCCAGCAAAGGATCAACGGCCACTACTTTTTGCTGGTCCAAAAGCATGTAGACTCCAGCGGGACCACAACCGACATCCAAGATATGCTGTCCTGGACTTAAATCAATTTCGTTCTTCTCCAAGAATTGTTGCCAATACTTCCGCTTCCAATCCAGGTAACTCGCTCGACTTTGCCTACGCAGGTAGCGCTGCCACCAACGGATTTCAAAAGCCTGGGCAATCTTCCATCTCCAATTGTTTTTATGTGTTTCCGTAAGGATAAAATTTTATTGAAATGCAAAAGTACTTCATTTTTGGAAGATTGTCTTGGACGAAATGGACTTGCGCAAAAAAAATGCCCCAAGGCAAGGCCATTGGGACAGTTAAAATAGTTATGATATTCTAGGAATATTGCTTACTGGTTAATACTGCTCTGCAAAAAAATGTAACCGGAGTTTTAATTTATTTGACAATTCGGAAGCGACAATGCAAGCAAATGGCAAAATCCACAAAGCTTCGTGTAAAATAAGCAGGGCATTTGTACAAAATCCCTTAATTTAGCTCTCTCTTATTATGTACCAATAAGACTACACAACTTCAACCATAAAATCCATCTATGTTATTCGCTATTGGCGTTCGAATACAATTGAAACATACCGGTGCAGAGGGCGTCGTTAGTCAGCTTCTCGACGAGGAAATGGTCATGGTGAGGCTCGATGACGGGGATGAAATTCCCTGCTTCGTCGAAGATCTCATTCGCATGGAAGATGTCAAGCGACAACTGTCCAACAAACCGCCCGTTAAAGCGAAAATTGTCAAAGGGAAAAGGGAAAAACAACCCAAGGCCCCCGAATTACCGGAGGTCCAACAACAATATGCCATTCTCAAAAGTCTTGGAATACAGTTGGGCTTCGAAGCGCAAATGAGATCAGACGGGACGACCGAAAAGTACCTTATTCACCTCATCAACGATACCTCTTTCGATGTTTTGTATACTTTTTCCATGCAAATGCCCAATCAAGTCAGTAGCAAACAAAATGGGAAGCTCAATAGCATCTCCACTCAAATCATCGGCGAGCTGCTGTTTGATCAACTCAATGATGCGCCAACCATTGAGGTAGAATGCTGGCAAGTGACTACAATAGGTACGGGCAATCGGCAGTTCAAAAGCATTCGCATCAAAGCGCAGCAATTCTTCAAAAAAGTAAAAACTGCTCCTATCTTAAATAAGCCCGTTCACCATTACCTGGTTTTCGAAAATTTTGAAGCAGAAAAAGAGCGGGGTGAAGATCTCAAGAGCTATACCAAGCGCAAAGCCAAGCCCAAAACGATTAAGCAGGATAATCCTTATTATAAAATCATCAATGACGTTACCGCTTACGCCGAATTCGATGCCGAAATTGATTTACACATTGATAAACTCATCGACAATCGCCCCAAAATGAGTCAGGCAGAGATCTTGCGGCAACAATTGGTGGCCTTTGATCAATACATTGAAAAAGCCATTCGAA